>CALHCB010000046.1 GCA_937930695.1 uncultured Acidimicrobiales bacterium
CACCGCGGACTGTCCATCTTGATCGTGCCGAAGGAACGTGGCAACGGCCACGGCTTCGACCAGGTCCAAGAAGTGCATCCCAGCTCCGGTGTTGCCGGCAAGATCGAAGCCCGACCGATCGACACGATCGGGTATCGAGGCATGCACTCCTACGAGATTGCCTTCGACAATTTCTTCGTGCCTGCTGAGAACCTGATCGGCATGGAAGAGGGCGAAGGCCGAGGCTTCTACTTCCAGATGGCTGGCTTCGAGAATGGTCGGCTACAAACTGCAGCCCGAGCGGTGGGCGTCATGCAGGCTGCCTACGAGGCCGCCCGTGAGTACGCAGACAATCGAGTCGTCTTCGGCGCACCTATTGCCGAGTACCAGCTCACCCAAGCAAAGCTCACTCGGATGGCGGCGATCATCCAGGCATCTCGCCAGTTCTCCTATTCCGTTGGCCGCATGATGGCCAAGGGCGAAGGAAAGATGGAGGCCACCCTGATCAAGGCCTACGTCTGCAAAGCAGCCGAGTGGGTCACCCGTGAAGCGCTACAGATCCATGGTGGCATGGGCTATGCCGAGGAGTATCCGGTGAGCCGCTACTTCGTCGACGCTCGTGTGCTCAGCATCTTCGAAGGAGCCGACGAGACGCTGTGCCTCAAGGTGATCGCCCGCACGCTGGTGAACGACGCGCTGGCTGAGTAGGACTCTGCCTCACAATGCAAACGAGCACCTGCCAAAGCAGGTGCTCGTTTGTAGTTTTGACTGTCGACGTCGCGCCGGCTGACGATCCGGCCCCTTGCTACGCGGACAGGGCCGATAGGGCGTCGAGAGTGCGCTGCCACGCCAGGGTTGCGTGTCCTTCGTCGTACACCTCCGGACGGGTGTCGTTGAAGAACGCATGCTCCCCTTCCTCGTAGATGTGGAAGGTCGAGTCCTTGCCAAGTCCGTCGAGCGTCGATTTGAGATCAGCTGCTGCCTCGGGGCCGAAGAAGCCGTCCTTCTCTGCGATGTGAGCCACGATCGTGCCCTCGACGGCGGACCAGTCCGGCTGTGCGTTCTCCCACGGAATCACGCCGTACCAGGGGACGGCCACGGCGACCGCATCGGGCCGCTGGGCTGCCAGGGTCAGGGTCAAACCGCCGCCCATGCAGAATCCGGTGACCCCGATCTTGTCAGACCCTGACTTCTCTCGAACCAGTTCGACTGCGCCAGAGAGATCCTTTGCCGCTTGTCCGAGGTTCAGCGCCATCATCTCCTTGCCCGCCTCGTCCGGCTCTTCGGTCACCGTGCCGCGGTACAGATCCGGGGCAAGGGCAACGAAACCTGCGGCGGCGAATCGGTCGGTGACCTCCTTGATGTGGTCATTGAGACCCCACCACTCCTGGATCACGACCAGGCCGGGACCTGACCCTCCTTCTGGCACTGCGAGGTACCCAGAAGCTGTTCCGCCATTGCTTGCAAACTCGACCATGTCTCCCATTCGCAGCACCTTAGTAAGGGGTGCCCAAACGTGCCGAGCCTGCTGCCTGAGTCTTCAGCGTGCCTTCAGTTTGGCCAGCATAAAGTCCGCTCCATGTCACCATCATCCGCATTTCTGCGAGGCGCAATCGGGCGTCGATCCGACTGGTCCGTCCCGCGGCCGAGCTTCAACCGATCGTTCGTGTCTTGGATCGGGCCGCTTGTCATGGCGGCTTCGGTCTGTGCCGGCTGGTTCGCCTTCGCGTCCGCTGGCGGAACTGTCGCGCTGGGCCTTTTCGTTGGAGCAAGCTCCATCACCCTCATGGCCTGGAGCTTTGTCCTGGCCGTGCGACTCCGCACGGTGGAGCCGTTGTTCGGCGGGCTGGATTCCATGTACCAAGCCCATCGCTGGGCGGGAACCCTCGCCGTTGCCTTGATGTTTCTTCATGTCCGCATCGAACCGGAGGTAGATGGCGGCATTCGTGGTGCGTCGCGCTCGGTTGCCGACTCAGCTGAAGATCTCGCTGGTATCGGGGAGTACATGCTCTACGGACTCGTACTGGTGAGCATCCTGCGGTGGTTTCCGTATCGCTGGTGGCGACTCAGCCACAAGCTGCTGGGTATCCCATTCGCGTTCGCCAGCTGGCACTTCTTCACAGCCGAGAAGACCTATGCCAACGGGTCGGGATGGGGCTGGTACTTCGGCGCGATCATGATTGCCGGCATTGTTTCCTTTCTCCTACGAGTCATCGGTCGCGACATGTTTGCGCAGGGAGTCCGCTATCGCATCGAGGAAACCGATCGCCGGGGATCAACAACCGAGATCCGGCTTCGTCCCGTCGGCCGTCCGCTCATTCACGACGCAGGCCAGTTCGCCGTCGTCAAGATCCAGCGGCCTGGGCTTCGGGAACCTCACGTGTTCACGATTGCGTCCGGCCCCGATGAAGAACACCTTCGGTTCTTCGTCCGAGATCTCGGTGATTGGACAAGTCGGATCCAGGCAGAAGATCTCATCGGCGCCGAAGTGTTCGTCGAGGGACCGTATGGGCAGTTCGAGCCCCTGCCCGAGAGCACTGACCGGGTGATCTGGATTGCCGGTGGGGTTGGCATCACACCGTTCCTGAGTGCCGTCAACGCCCGGATGAGCACCGTCGGGGACCAGAGCGCTTCTCCGCCTCCGTTGCTCGTCTACTGCGTGCCGAATCGCGCTGAGGCCACGGCTCTGCATGAGTTGGAACAGGCGCACGACAAGGGCGTGATCACACTCGAGGTGTTGGCTTCAGACGAAGGCAATCGATTTTCCGGCGATGTCCTCGACACCATCACCGGCACGCCACAGCTGCATGACAGCCACGTTGCGATCTGTGGTCCCGCAGGTCTCGTCGCAGCTGCTCGGTCCGCCGCGGTCGGTCGCGGTGCAGCCAAGATCGAGACCGAGGCGTTCGACATCCGCTCGGGAATCGGCCCCGATCTGTCCGTCCCCTTCGATGACCTCTTCCGAAGCCGTGGCCTACCCACAGCGCAAGGCTGATCGCTAGGGTCAGCAACATGACCGATCGAATGCCAGCCATCTCTCTCGCCGCCGTCCCCGGGAGGCGCGCACAAACTGTCGAGCTCGTCAAAGAGATCGAGGATCGTGGCTTCAGTGGCATCTATTGCCCGAGCTTTGGTGATGCGATGGGACTCTGCCTCTCCATTGCTCACGCCACCTCGACGATCGAATTCGGCACATCGATTCAGCCGATCTACCTCCAGCATGCGGTCTCACTGGCAACATCGGCCAGTTATCTCCACGAGATCGCCGAAGGCCGATTCCGCCTCGGCGTCGGAGTGACGCACGGCCCCGTCATCAAGCGTCTTCGAGTTGAAACCGGCAAGCCGCTTTCCGA
Organism: uncultured Acidimicrobiales bacterium; assembly: GCA_937930695.1. Classification (GTDB taxonomy): domain Bacteria; phylum Actinomycetota; class Acidimicrobiia; order Acidimicrobiales; family SZUA-35; genus CALEWY01. Next base: position 3,333 of record CALHCB010000046.1, read on the forward strand.
TATGCGCGAGTACGTCGAGACAATGCGTGCGGTCTCTGAGTCGATGGGCGGGCTTCCTCCGGTAGTGCTCGCAACCCTGCGGGACAAGATGGTTGGGCTGTCCGTAGAGGTCGGAGACGGAGCCGTTTGGGCGAATGCGTCACGCAGCCGAATGGAGCACTCGCTCTCCTTGGTGCCCGACGCACGACAGGCAGACGACTTCTGGATTGGCAACATGATCCCGACCGTCATCGATGACGACATCGATGCGGCAAGAGCCCGCAACCGCAAGACACTTCAGGGATACGTTGCCCTCCCCAACTACCGGAACTACTGGATTGATGCGGGCTACGAAGCCGAGATGGCTGGCGTGTCCAAGGCTCTCGAGGCGGGCGACAAGGACGGCGTCCTCGCTGCCATGAGCGACGACTGGCTCGACGATTGCACCCTCTCCGGCTCGGTCGGTCGAGTGCGTGAAGGCGTCGAAGCTTGGTTCGACGCCGGGGTCACGTCCCCCATCATCGTGCCCTCCTCCACATCAGGTGGTCAGGTCAAAGCGTTCGCCGAGCTTTTCGATGCATTTGCCTAAACCATCGTGTCGGTGGTCCAGACGTGAAAGCCTTGCGTAATGGACCTCGAGATTCGCCCCTTCACCGAGCTCGATCGTGCCGCCCTGATCGAGCTTTGGAGCCTTAGTGGCCTCCATCATCCTCCGAACGATCCTGATGAGGAGATCGATCGAAAGCTGGCCCATGACCCCGAGCATCTACTCGTCGGTGTTCTCGCCGACGAACTGGTCGGCAGCGTCATGGTCGGGTACGAAGGGCGTCGAGGCTGGGTGAACGCCCTGGCTTCGCATCCTGACCATCGAGGCGCCGGGATTGGGCGGGCCATGATGGCTGAGGCGGAGCGAGTGCTCGCCGACCTCGGGTGCCCCAAGATCAACCTTCAGATTCGCACGACGAACACCGAGGTCATCGCCTACTACAAGGAGCTCGGGTACTTCGTCGACGACGCGATCTCGATGGCCAAGCGCCTCTGACTCAGCGGCGGGGAAAACGATTGGCGGTCGGACGGTCGGCTTCGAGCCACAGGCTCGGATCGAGCGACTCGGTGGCCGATCCAGGATCGATCTCGCTGACGAGGCGCCATGCCTCGTCAGCTCTGGCTCGCGCATCGAGATATTGCCGATGGGCTGACTTGGAACGCCCCATGACCTCTTCAAGCTCCTCATCGGGGGCTTGGCCGGTTGCCTCGTAGTCAAGTCGCAACATCTCTGCTCGCACCATCAGTGAGCTGGCAGTCTCATCGAGCTCAGTGGCCCTTCGTGTCGCTGCCTCCGCCCGCTCTTTGGCTTCGGCCAACTCTGCCCGGCCGTTGTCGTCAGGTTGGGTGTCGAGGCCAACCTCGGTTGCCGCCTGGACGAACACCACAATGGGGAGCAGCGGCACGAGCTGATCGATGTCTATGTCGCCCGGGCCCAGGGCATCGCCTTTCCGCAAACGCAACGGGGCCAAGACAATGTCGGCGTCGGCACAATGTGCGGCGAGGTCTCCCGGTTCGACCGAACCGACCACGTTGGCGGGGATGCGAGCGTCGTCGAGCAATCGTCGAACGTGGCGTGCCTTCTCGGGATCTGACCCCATCGCGACCCAGACATTGATGGTCGCTCCAGACCACTCGCTCGAGCGGGTGATCATCCAACCCAGCAACGCCAGGAGCTGCCCGGTCCGGTCATCGGTCCACCAGACCGAGATCGATGCTCGCCCGTTCGACTGTCCACTTCTCCCACCTTCTGGGAACGAATCGACCTTGCGCCAATCATCGGTCGGGGCACTCACGATCCCGACGTTGCATCCGAACCTCACGGAGGTCTGGACCATGCTCTCGTAGTCGCCCGCGTTGGTTCGATCAGGGTCGACAGGGTCATACCAACTGAACAACGCAAGGTTCGGACGAAGTGCCCCGATGCCGTGAGCTTGCAGCATCGCAGCCACACCATTCGCCAGATCTGGAGCAACGAGCGCCCTTCCGTAGACCGCGTTCGGGAGCGTGGCCAATTCTTGTTGCAACTCGAGATGCACTCGCTCCGCTCGCTTGCGGGCCACCGGGCCGCGTCCCGCAACGATGCGAGCGACCGTTGTGAATCCAGCTCCGCCCTCGAGCCACGACGCGAACGTGATCAGCCGGCGGCGTCTGTCTGGGTCGCGGGGAACAAAGACAACCGAACACGGGCGCCACTCCCGCCCTGTGTCGTCGTGAGGTCCCATACGAGATAGGTGAGAACGAACCTGTGCGACGTGAAAGCCTCGAGTGCTGTCGGCAAAGCGGGCCTCTTGCGCGGTGTTCTGAAGGGTTCGATAGAGCAGGAACACCCCAGCGCCCGCGAGCGCTCCAGCAAACGGATCGATGGCCAGAATTGCCGCCAGGCAGGCGAACGTTCCGAGCAGCGACAGCCGCCAGTCAAACCATCGAAAGCGAGGCCGGAACGAGGTGTTGGCCGCCCTGGCCTCGGAGTAAGTGGCGTAGTTGATCAGCCCGTAACTAGCGAGGAAGAACATCGAGATGATCGGAGCGACAACGTCGAGATCTCCGACCGCGATCGTGGCCCATGCAATCACTGCGGAGAGGCAGGCAGCACGTCGGGGGTTCGATGCGCTGCCATGGCCGACGGCAAAGAAACTGAGCTGCGGGACCAGACGATCTGCCGCCAGTCGTTGCAAGGTCCGCGGCGCTCCCAGGATCGAGGCAATAGCCGAAGAGAGCGTGGCGGCAATGACGCCCACATCAATCACACCCGGCGAAATGGCGAGGCTTCGCATGATGGCGGTGTCGTCCCGAAGATCGCTCAGAGGCACCACCATGACGAAGCTCACGATGACGAGCAGATACACAACGGTCGACACCCCGATGGCGGCGAACGTGCCCACGGTGATGCTGCGGCTCGGGTCGCGCAGATCGCCAGACATGGCGACGCCCTGAGTAAAGCCAGTGATTGCAGGAAAGAAGAGGGCGAAGCTCGCCCAGAACGCACCCTGACCAGCAGGAGCCCGGAGGTTGTCCCCCACAAGGCCGGGATCCAAGTCAGGCACAACGCCGGCAACGTACCCGACGATCGAAACGGCAAGACAGACCATCACGACGTACTGCAGGCGGGTCGCGATGTCGGCCCCGAGCCACGCGAGGCCAAGTAGCCCGACGACGGCTATTGCTGCCACCATCCGCGGAAAGCCAGGATCATCCCGTCCGATCACACTGCCAATGGCCTCACCAAGACCGATTGTGTAGAACGCAATCGAGACCGACATCGCGAGGTACAACACGATGCCGATGGCCCCGCCAAATGCCGGCCCAAGTGTGCGAGAGATCAAGAAGTAGACGCCGCCGACGCCCACCCGAAGGTTGGTGGCAATCGCGGCCAACGACAGCGAAGTCAGCAACGACACGGCGGTCGCGAGCACCAAGACGCCGAGCATCTGGAACAGCCCGACGCTCCCCGTGACAAAGCCGAGGCGAAGAAAGAGAACCAGTCCCAGAATGGTCAGCAAGCTCGGAGTGAAAACACCACCGAACGTGCCAAGTTTCGACACGCCCTCCGCGCCGGGAAGATCGCGATCGGTCAAGAGATTTACAGACCGAGTTGGCGAGATGCGAGATCTCGCATGATCTCCTCTGAGCCGCCCCCGATGGCCTGGACCCGAACCTCGCGGTACAGCCGCTCGACGGTGTCGCCCCGCAGGTAACTCGCCCCGCCCAATACCTGGGCAGCCTCACGAGCACATGCTTCGAACGTGAGCGTCGAGTTGACCTTCGCCTCGGCGATTTCAGCGACGGGATCGTCGCCCTGTGCAAGGCGCCACGCCAAGACCTCGATCCAAGCTTGGCTAGCGTTGATCTGACGATCCATCTCCACCAGCTTGTGGCGAATCACCTGATGATCGGCCAGCCGGCGTCCGAACGTCTCGCGCTCTCGGGCCCAGTTGAGCGCTTCGTCGAAGCACACCCGAGCGAAGGCCGTCGATTGGGCTGCCATGTCGATGCGCTCTGCGTTGAAGTTGTTGACGATCATGGAGAACCCGGCGCCCTCTTCCCCGAGGAGATTTTCGACCGGTACCTTCACGTCGTCGAAATACAGGGTGGCCGTGTCCGAGGCCAGCCAGCCCATCTTGTCGAGCTTGGTGCGGCCAACGCCCTCAGCATCGCCATCGATCACCATCATCGAGATGCCTGCGGGCCCATCGGCACCGGTCCGAACTGCGGTGGTGAAGTGATGGGCGTGCATGCCCGACGTGATGAAGGTCTTGGAACCGTTGACGATGTAGTGATCGCCCTCACGTCGCGCCGTGGTCTTGATTCGGGCCACATCTGAACCACCGGACGGTTCAGTAATCGCAAGGGCAGCAACCCGCTCGCCGGTCATCGACGGGGCGATGTACTTCGCCTTGGTCTCCTCTGAGCCGAACTTCTGGATCGGGGGAAGTCCGATGTAGTTGGAGAGCAGCGAGGCCAGCACACCGCCGGATCCGCACTTGCACAGCTCTTGGAACATGACGAGTCGGAGCAAGGGGTCCCGTTGCCCGTGGCCGCCGTATTCGGCTTCGAAGCCATCGCCGAAGATGCCGATAGCACCAGCCTTGGTGTAGAGATCGCGAGGAACCTCTCCAGCAACGTCCCACTCGTGGACGTACGGGGTGATCTCGTTGGCCGTGAACTGGCGAACAGCTTCGGCGAACGCGAGGTGGTCCTCGTTGAAGAAGGGGTTGGAAACCGAGGTCATGAGGCTCCTGAAGAGAGAAACGGAATCACTCCCGGCACGTGTGCCGTTGGGAGTCGGGGAGATGGAACAACCTACTGCAGTCGAGAAAGTAGCTCGGGGGCAAACGGACAATCCGACGAGCCGAGTTCACCAACGAGCGAAATGCCCTTTGGCGTCACGATGCGATCGGCCAGCGTCAGGCTGATCACCTCGTAGGGACTCACGAATGCTGGCAAATCGACGTCGGCAATCCGGTCGACGATCTCGGTGAAATATTGCTCGGGCAGATGACGGCCAACGCCTGCCACGAACCAGACGGGCGTGTTGGAGAGTCGAGCCACTGCGATGGCAGGAAGATTCCCGACATCGGTGAGCACGCTCAGGTTGCCCATCGCCCCGGCCTCGATGATGACCAGGTCGGCTTCCTCGATCGCACCCGCGACATGGGCTGGGTCGACCGATTCGGCATCGATGTCGGCTCGGTCCAATCTCCGAACCACAGCGTTTGCCTGGCCCTCGACATCGAGTACCAAGACGTCGACATCGCCTCGACGAGGCAGCGAGGCAACCGTGATCGCCGGCCAGCCGATGACGACGATTGTCGCTCCGTCGGGGATTTCTCGAGAAAGGTGACGAGCAGTTGGGTCCTCGACGATTTCGTCGATGATTGCTCGAGCAGCCCGTCGGGGTTCTGCGGTCATCGCAAGCTTGGCGCTCATCCACCACAGCGGTCCAACGGTTGGCTGCCGAGTGAGAAGTCGCCGACAGGCCGTCACCAGACCGGGTGGGTCGTGAGCAAAGACGCCGAGAGCGGAGGCCGCTTCCTCAACGAGCAAACCAGCATCGGCCCCGGATGCCCGGGCCACATAGCGGAGCTGCTCAATCGGATGCACGCCTTGAACCTATCGAACCCCGATGGTCCTCCGTTAGCCGGATGCGAGATCGTCGACGGGTCCGGAATCGAGCAACTTCTGACCTCAGAGTCCAAAGAGATCTCAAGGTTTCCCGTCACGAAAGTTCGCTCCCGCTCACAGCTGCGCTAGTCTCGCCCGCCGTGGCTGTAGCTCCCAGCGACATGATCCTCGACTCGATTCGCGGGGACGGATATCCGGTCCGCGATTGGCTGACCAATTACCCGTTGATGATCGTCGCCCTAGACCCGTACACGCACGAGAGTGCGTGGATTCTGGAGACCGCTGGAAGTCTTTTGCGCCATTACGGCCCATCAGACATCCGCTGTGCCTGGCTCTGCGCAACCGACGATGACGGGTGCCGTCAGTTCCTTGGCCCGTGGGCCGACGAATTTTTGACATTCGCCGATCCAGAGCGTGAGGCAATCACGGCGCTCGGACTCGAGCGTCTCCCGTCTCTCGTCGCCATCCGACCAGACCTGGCACTCCAACGTGCCGATGGCTGGGATCCTGAGGCGTGGCGAGCGATAGCCGTCGATCTTTCCGAGATGTTGGCGTGGAGCCGACCCATGATCCCGCGTCCTGGTGACCCGGTCCCGTACAAGGGCACACCCGCAGCGAGCTGATTCCCTCATTGAGTACGACGTGCCAACGTCTGCACGACACTGGCACAATGGTCAGCAATGGTGACCCAACGACTCGAACGCATGGTGACCCAGGTCCGCAGGTGGCGGTCCACGGATGGCGTCGACCCACTTCCCGTCTCGCCGTCGCTGCCAGACGGCGACGTCCGAAGGTTGCGCAAACTCATCGACGAGTGCATCAGCGACCGCGGTGGCGAGGTTGCGGCCAGACGACGAGCCAGTGCCATCGGTGGCACCTATCTCGAGCTCGACGACACCGGCAAGCAGAATTTCTTCCGGCTCCTCGCTGACGAGTACGACCATGACGATGCCGAGGTCGACGAAGCGATCGACCGTGTGCTGCGGGCGCGTGATGATGACAAGCGTCGAGCGGCCGAACGCCACCTCGCCACAACCCTTCGCCCCAAGCGCGAACGTTTGCTGCGCCGGTTCGTCGGCCTCGACGGCGGGCTGCAGTTCTTGGTTGATCTCCGAGAGGAGCTCCTGACCCACCGCTCCGCAGATGGTGCGATGTCTGCGCTCGATGATGATCTGCGTTCGGTCCTCGAAGGCTGGTTCGATCTGGCGCTACTCGAACTGAAGCGACTGTCTTGGGACACTCCTGCCGCGCTCCTCGAGAAGTTGATCGACTACGAAGCCGTGCACGCCATCGAGTCGTGGGACGACCTGCGAGGCCGCCTGGGGCCTGGCAGACGGTGTTATGCCTACATCCACCCGATGATGCCTGCGGAGCCCCTGATCTTCGTGGAGGTGGCGCTCACGAAGGGAATCGCCGACTCGCTCGTGCGCCTTCTCGACCACGATGCCGAGCCCGTCCAACTGGATCAGGTCGATACGGCCATCTTTTATTCCATCTCGAACTGCCAGAACGGCCTTCGGGGTGTGTCACTCGGCGATTTGTTGATCAAGCGGGTAGTCGAGGAACTCACGACTGAACAACCCAATCTCAAGACGTTTGCCACGTTGTCCCCGATCCCCGGATTTCGTACCTGGCTCATCAAGCAGTCGACTCCGTCTGTCCCCTCGGCGGGCGAGGCGACAGCCAAAAATGCAACCCAGACATCCTTGCTTGACCCAGCCGAGGCAGAGTTCGTTTCGCCGGGTGACCCTGCGGATGCCTTGTATCAGCTCCACCAGTTGGTGTCCCAAGAATCCCCGCCTCCAGCGAGCGACCTCGAGCGGTGGCGCCCAATTCTGATGCGGTTATGCGCGTCGTACTTGGTTGACCAACGACGAGGCAGCAGGGCGTTGGATGCCGTCGCCCACTTTCATCTGAGCAACGGGGCTCGTGTCGAGCAGCTCAACTGGCGAGCCAACCCAGGCCAGTCAGGCTGGATGCGCGGCCTCGGCATGATGGTCAACTATCGGTATCTGTTGAAGACCATCGAGGCCAATCACGATTCGTACATCAGCGAGAGCACCATCGATCGTTCGTCCGAGGTCGAAAAGCTCCGCACCACCGTCGCCATCGAGAAGGGTCGCTCGTGATCACTCCAGGTCTCGCTGGCGTCGCGAACGGGGTACTTCGTGGCTGAGAGATTCGATCTGGTCAACCCCTCAGACGAGCTGTTGACGTTCCTCACCGAACGTCACCTCGCGTCGTTGACAACCACTACCAGCGATGGCGACATTCAGGTCACACCCGTCGGCTTTACCTACGAACCAGCGAAGAAAATCGCTCGTGTCATCACCTGGGCTACGTCAGTCAAAGCGCTCAACGTCGGGGCACATTCCGGAGGCCGCGTTGCGGTCTGCCAGGTCGATGGCGGTCGTTGGTTGACGGTGTACGGCAGCGCCACGCTGGCTTCAGACGATGCGGCAATCGAAGAGGGCGTCACCCGGTACGCCGAGCGCTATCGACAGCCAAAGGTTCGTGATGACCGCGTGGTGATCGAGATTGCTGTCGACAAGATCATCGGGCGGGCCTGATCATTCGCTCGTCTCGGCGGACTCACCAACGAGACGACCTTTGAGTGCACCGATGATCGGGATAGCGATGAACAACGCGATCCATAACAAGGGGTTCGAGGCAACACCAACAACCCTGTTCGCCGCTGGTTCGGTCGCGGGAAACTGACGAGCAACCCACGCCGCGGCAGCGATCAAGGCCGAAAGAACGGCTGTCGACACGCCTGCGAGCAGTCCGCTCTGTCGAACGACGCGCCAGTGCGTCCGCAGCCCGACCTTGCCCGTCATCGTGAGCTGAAAGAGCACGACCGCAGACGCTCCGAGCAAGAACCCGAGCGCCCATCGGGTGGAGAGCTTCAACGTCCACCACCCGCCGCGCTCCTCCTCGAAATTCGACTGCATGAACGCCCACGCCGCTTGCGCGGTTCGATCGAACATGGAGAACCCCGTCAGACTGATCGTGCCGAGAACCATCTGACTCACGAACACAACAACAAAGGCGACAAGGGCAACGAGTGGGATGCCCCCAAGCCCGTCATACCGATCCACGACCGAAGCAATGACCGATACGACGACTGCCTCGTTTCCCGGTCCCCACTCATACACAAGCACCAGAACCATGCCCAACAGCATCAAGAGCTGTGTGGCTTTGGCCGCCTTGAAATCACCGACGATGGCGCGCCCCAAGAGCCGCAGGGGCCCGGGCGGGCGAGACTCGGTGCTCACGACACTGCGCACGCGGGCGACGGTACCCCGAAGTCCACCCAGAGGCCCCGGTTCACCCGGTGAGTCAAACCGCCCGACCTCCCTCCTTCAGTTTTCTCCTTGATCTACCGTTAGGAGTGGGTTGCTCAACGATGCGCAACCCGGGCGTTCAACGGAGAACCCAATGCAGAATCCCATTGATCCAGCGCGAATGCTGGGGCGGAAGTCAACGGTCCACACAAACGACGGTCCCATTGCAGGGACAATCGTTACGGCTGGCCCTCGAGGCCTGACCCTTGCTGTAGGCGGAAACAATCGAGAGCTGGTCAGCGTTCCAGCCAACGAAGTTCTCACCATTCGGACAAGCTAAGACCTGCCCTCGGCGGGCTCACTAAATTGCCGAACATGACTCTTGTTGTGGATCGGCTCACTCCAGCTATCGGCGCGGAGATTCGTGGATTGTCCACGAACAAATCATCGAGCTTTGCCTTCGGGTCCGAGCTCAGCGAACAGCTCTATCAGGCGCTTCTCGACAACCACGTCGTGGTCTTCAGAGATCTGGAGCTGGCCCCTCTGGCCCTCGCTCGGTTTGGAGAAATGTTCGGTGCGCTCGGCGCCCGCCACCATCGATACACCACGCACGCCGAGTGCGATGACGTCGTCGTTCTCGAATGGGGCGGGGAACGCAAGCCCGATGCGGCGGAATGGCATGCCGACATGACCTATCGGTCGACTCCACCATTTGCCTCGGTCCTCCAAGCGATCGTGGTCCCGCCAACTGGTGGTGACACACTCTGGGCCAGCATGTTTGCGGTTCACGATGCGCTGGACGCCGGCCTGCGACGCGATCTCGAATCGCTGGATGCCGTTCATGACATGGGCGCATTTCGCACGCCTGCCTACGAGGAGGGTGGCAACGAGGGAATGGCTGAAGCCTTCGCCCAGGCTGGGACCGCAGCGCATCCGATCATCGCCCACCACCCCGTGCATGGTCGCCCGTATCTCAATGTCAGTGAATCGTTCACACGATTCATCATCGGGATGAGCGCGCCTGAAAGCGGGCGTCTGCTGACGCACCTCTTCGACCTCATCAACCGTCCAGACTTCCACGTACGTGTCCGATGGCAGCCCAACACCATTGCGGTGTGGGACAACCGCGGATCACAGCACTACGCAGTGGCCGACTACCTGCCTCATCGACGGGTCATGCATCGAGTCGCGGTGGCGGCCGACTCCCGAGCGGCTTGAGCTAGCTGGCGTCGAAGTCCGGCCAGTCAAACTTTGGATCAAGTTCGTTTCTGCTCGCTTCGTCGGCGGTCGACCGTGGCATGGCGAGCAGTCTCGACGCGGTGAGTCCTCCGACCACACCGAACAGGTGCCCTTCCCAGGAGATCCCTGTTTGAGGAACAACGCCGACGATGATTCCCGAGTACATGAGGATGGCTACCAACGCAGGGGCGACGGTCGCGGCGCGACGTTCGAAGAATGCCGCACCGAGCAACGCTCCGAAGTAGCCAAACACCACGCCGCTCGCACCAATGTGGTTACCTCCGCGGGCCAGCAACCACGTGAGCGCGCCACCGACCACGACCGTGATCAGCGTGACACCGACCCAGCGTCGCAGCCCTCGGATCGCAACAAGGGCACCCAGCACGGCGAACGGAACTGAGTTCGAAGCGATGTGCCCCCAGTCCGAGTGCAGGATGGGTGCCCACACGATGCCGTCAAGTCCATCCAACTCGCGAGGATGGATACCGCCCCGCTGGAGCCGATTGCCCAGCAGGTAGGTGTCCAAGAGCTCGATCGTCCACATCAGTGCCAAGAGCAGCCCGATGAGGGCGAAGGCATTGATGAACCACGGACGGTTCGGCCGGGTGGTCTCCGGGGTTGTCATGGTTGGCAGACGCCTACCAAGTCAGGACGGCCGGTCGCCGAACTCGGGGCTTTGTGTGCGGGTGCGCTTGACTTCCCAGAAGCCCGGAATCGTGGCGAGACCCACGAAGCTGTCCCACATACGCAAGGACTGTTCCTGATCTGGCACCCGGGTAATGACCGGTCCAAACAACGCGACGCGTTCACCCTCGTCATCGTCCATGGCGATAATCGGTGTCCCGACATCGTCACCGGTCAAGCCGAGACCAGCGTCCATCCGAGTTGCAATCTCTTCGTCCCACTTCTCGTCGTCGAGAGCCGCAGCGTGTGAGACATCGAGATCGACCGCACGCAGCGCATCAGCGATATCGAAGTCGAGTTCTTTGTCGTGGTGGATTCGAGTTGCCAGCTCCCAGTACAGCTTGAAGAAGGCATCGTCGCCATCAGTGGCTCGGACCGACTCCATCACCCGCAGCATGTTGTGCGTCTTGGAGACGGGCCCGAAATAGCTCGAATCAGGGTCCGGCTTGTTCTTGCGGAGCAGACTGATCGGCTGCCACGTAATGTCGAGATCGCGGTCTTGCTGCACAACGTCGACGACCCAACGGGCCGTCACCCAGCACCACGGTCAAATGGGGTCGACCCAGAAGTCAATTGCTCGAGAAGATTCGGTCATCCTTGGACCCTATCGGTCAGGTCTAGCTCACCTGGCGCGCCCCGCCTCCGAGGCACTAGACCTCCCGTATGTCTCCTCTCGCCGACCCGGCCCAGTTTCTCGCCGGAATCAAGGTTCTCGACTTCACGCAATATCTTGCTGGCCCTTCATCGACTCGCCTGATGGCGGAGCTTGGAGCCGACGTCATCAAGGTTGAGCAGCCGCCGTTCGGTGATCCGATGCGAGCGCAGGCTCCCCGCAAGAACCGTCGGTCGGGGTCATTCGTCCAGCAGAACCGAGGAAAACAGAGCCTTTGTGTCGATCTTCGCAAACCCGAGGGGATCGATCTCATTCATCGACTCGTCCCCGAGATCGACGTGGTTGTCGAGAACTTCACACCGGGTGTCATGGCGCGACGGGGTCTCGACTACGAAACGTTGTCCGGCATCCGCAGTGATCTCATCATGGCCTCCGTCTCCGGATTCGGGCAGGACGGGCCGCTGAGCGATCGCTCCAGCTTCGACTTCATTGCCCAGGCCTACGCGGGCCTCATGCATGTCACTGGCGAGCCAGACGGACCTCCGATGTTCGTCGGTGCTGGGCTCGGCGACACGATCGCTGGCGTGCATGCGTTCTCCGCCATCGGCTTTGCTCTCTTCAACCGGGAACGCACCGGAAGCGGAACCCACATCGACGTGTCGATGGTGGATGCGTTGTTCCACGTCCATGAGAACTCGGTGCAGGCCCATTCGATCACCGACGGCGAATACATCCCGAAGCGGGAGGGACGGCATTACGGGCCGGTTGCCCCTGCTGGCTCCTTCCGTGGCCCGCAAGGTTGGATCGTTCTGCTTTGTGGCGTCAATCAGATCGCCAATCTGTGGCCGGCCCTCGGCCAGCCACAGCTCGCAGATGATCCACGATTCGCAACCAATGAGACCCGCATCGAGCATCGCGAAGCGCTCTCGAAGATCATCGAAGACTGGATGGCGGGATTCGATACCGATGAGGCAGTGTTGGCGCACCTGGCGGACCATCGGGTCCCATGCGGACCGGTGTTGAGTCCAGCTGATGCGATCAACCACGCCTACTTCGTTGAACGGGGCATGGTCCGAGAGGTCTCAGACCGCTTGATCGGCAACTTCACAATTCCTGGATTTCCGATCAGTTTCAGTGGGAAGCGACCCAACCTCGATGCAGCCGCTCCAAACCTCGGGGAACACAATCGCGAGATCGCCGGTTCTGCTGATCTTGAGCCCGAAGCGATCGACGCGTTGTTCGATGCAGGTGTGCTCCTGACCAAGGAACGCTGACCGGCCTGACGACGGTGATTGCCCATAACTCCTACTTCTCGATCGAGGACCTCCGATGACTGTCTCTCCGACCGGCACTGCCCAGAACAGCTCGTCCCAATCGCCTCTCGGCGATGGTTCGAGCGCCGACATTTGGTTCTACTGGGATCCCGTCTGCCCGTTCGCATGGATCACCAGCCGATGGCTCCGCAAGGTCCAAGCCCAGCGGGACTACGCCGTTGATTGGCGGTTCATCTCGCTCCGGATCCTCAACAAAGACATCGACTACGACACCCATTTTCCTCCGGAGTACGAGGCTGGCCACAGCGCAGGACAACGGATGCTGAGAATGGCGGCCGCCATTCGCCAAGATCAAGGGCGTGATGCCATGGCGGATCTCTACACCGCGTTGGGCCAGACCGTGTTCGACGTCCCTCGCGCCAGTTCAGAGCAGGAGCGACGAGCCAGGCTCGGCACCCCGGAACATGTGGCCCCGCTTCTCGACGGCCTCGGCTTGTCCCTCGACTTTGCGGATGCATTGACCGACGAGAGTTTCGATCAGGTCCTCGAGGCGGAGACCGCCGAGGCGCTGGCGAAGACGGGCAAGGATGTCGGTACGCCCATCATCGCGTACAACCCTCCAGACGGCGTGGCGTTCTTCGGGCCGGTGATCAGTCGAATCCCGAGCGATGAAGAAGCAGTGCCATTGTGGGACTCGGTCGTGACGCTGGCCAGTTTCGAGGGGTTTGCCGAGCTCAAGCGGAGTTTGCGGGAGCGTCCGCAGTTGCTCAGCATGGGTGTCGACGATGCGGAGGTTGGTGTGCAAGAAGACTGGCACGGCGGCTCGCGCCGCCAAAAGAAGTAGAGCGGCTCAGGCGCCGTCGGGTGGAGCGGCTGCTGATTGGTTCATGACGACCATGGCCAGTGCGCCGAGCACGACCACCATGGGGAGCACCTGGTTGACGGTCAGTGCTTCGTCGAGCACGATCCAAGCCATGATCGATGAGGCGACGGGAATGAGCAGCGTGAAGGTCGAGCCGATCCACAGCGGAATGCGAACGAGCGACCAATTCATCATCGAGTGACCGACGAAGCCGGCGAGCAGGGTCATCACGATCAGCCAAACCCAGTTTTCTCCTGAGGGCCAGGAGAGGTCCTGTCCGAACATGAGCGCCAAGGGAATGTTGATGGCCGCGGTCCAGATTGCTGTGCCTGCGGTGAACTCCGTCGAGGAGAGATGGTCCTTCGACTGTTTCGAGGCGATGAAGTAACAGCCCCATGAGATGGTTGCTCCGAGCGCCAAGAGATCTCCCTTGGCACTCCACTGTGGGGTTTCGTTGGAGGCAAGAACGACCATGCCGACGGCGGCAACGGCAACCGCGGACCACACGATGTCTCGGCGGGCGATCCGCTCCCCGAAGAATGCAGCGGCAACCACGCCGACGAAGATCGGCTGCAGTGATCCGATGAGCGTTGCATTCACGACGTTGGTCAGCTTGACCGCAGAGAAAAACAGTGCGACGTCGAGCCCGAGTGCCAGCCCGCCGAGCATCGAGTAGCGCAGCATTCGTAATGACGCCGGGACATGACGCACCGCCATCCAGCCCACAAGAATGACCGAGAACAGGCTGAAGCGATACACGGCGATCGCCATACCGCCCATGTCGATCGACTTGGCCAAGATGCTTCCAGCACCCCACGCGGTGACCGCGATCGCAGCGCCAACGAGACCAGATTGGAGGTCTTTCGCTTGCTCGTCCATCGTCGCAGCTTGTGGTCCGGTCTGCGTCACCGCCGCACGCTAGCGCTGCGGCCTGATAGGTGTTCATCTCTCGGGCAGTCAATCGATCTAATGTGGGACCCGCGTGGCCAACATGTATCCCTCTCTCCGACCATTCCTGTTCGTTTTCAGCACTCTTGTGCTTGCTCTGACGTCTTGTGGAACCGAGGTGACAACCGGGAGCCAGCCCCAGATCGATGTGACGGTCGGAGCAACGACTTCCACGACTGAAGCTGACGCGATCGAAGAAGCCACCACCACGGAGGCGACCTACCGAACTCCGAAGGCGTTGGCTGATGATGCAGGGTGCACTCCCTCGAACCCCGAAGAACTTCCGCAGGGTCGATGGTTCGCCTATGTCTACGACGCTGGCCTGAGTTCCATCAAGATCGACATTGCATGTCGGTTCACCGGAGCTCAAGCTGACCTTGCTGCACAGGAAGACGGCGAGCGGGCCACCGACGGCGTCTACATTCGAAACGACAGTGCGTTGCTCGTGGAACTCGAGATCAATGGCGGGATCGGCATTCCACAACTGGATGAGAACGACGAGGAGATCACCCCCGCTACTCAGTTCTACCCCACGTGGTACGGCGGAGTAAGCGACGGAACTCCGGTGTGGATCACGCTCGACCCGACCAGGATTCGTACGATCAGTCCTGCTCCAGGAGAACCGGCAGAGCAGTGACCACTCGGTTGCCTTGATAGCTACGGGCGGCGTGGTCGAACGTGCCGCCGCAGGTAATCAACCGGAGGGTCGCATCGCCCTCTTCGGCGAAGAGCTCATCGGCTGGCAGCGCCGTCTTGTCGTAAAGAATCTGCTCGACAACTTCGAAGACCGACGTGGTGCCATCGCTGAGATCGATCTCGATCCGGTCGCCGCCAAGCAATGCATCGAGTTCGAAGAAGGCCCCAGGGGAGCCGTTGAAGTCCACGTGGGCTGCCAGGACCGCAGAACCTTCTTCGCCAGGCGAAACTCCATAGCGATACCAGCCCACCCCACTCCGAGGAACGTCAAAATCGCCCTCGGCATCGACGCCGACGCTGTCGATGTCCAGATCAAGCCCCAGTCGCTCGACCCGTAGTCGGATCGGTGACACGGCCTCGGGCACGGTTAACCCATGCCCGGCCGTCGCCGCCATCGTTGAGGGTGTGGCCGCGGTCATGGTGGTTGGCGATTCTGCATCATCAACCTGTGAACCGATTGCGGCGTTTGACGATCGTGGCGCCGTGGTCTCGATCTCCTCGGCTGCTGGAATTGCGCTGACGGTTTGCTCTCCAACGCTGGCGACCAGCGAGGCGATCCCTGCCGTGAGCAGCGCAACGACGACGAGAAGCTTCACACTGCCGAGGGGTCGAAACGACGGCGCATCGCCACTCCAGCAACGCTGAGAGCAACGGCGAGTGTTGTCACGGGGACGAGAGGAAACTCCGTGGAAGCAAGTCCGGCGTTTCCGCTCGGCACGCTCGCAGGAGCTGATCCGAGGCCCGTGACGCGTCGGACGGTTACGGCAAGATCGTCTGCGGTGCCGCCAACAAACGCCGACGTGAGCTCGCCTTCTGGCACATCAACAGTGTCGTCGAAGATGACCTGTCCATCTGAGGTTGTCACCACCACCAAATGCGATCCTGCAGCCACGACCGACTCGAATCCGTCAGCGCTCACGATTCCAGCAGCGACTTCGTTGCCGTCGATGTCAATCGACACGGGGCCGATAGCGGCGACGTGCTTGAGCGACAGACGTCCCTGGCCAGCCGGAATGGTCTCGAGTGTCGATGCGAATCGACTCACCTGTGGGTTGCCGTCTGCATCGAGATGGGCAACAACCGAACCGGCTGATCCGACCTCAAGGTCTGACACGAGCACCGCCTCATCACTGCGATCTGCTGAGCGCAAAGGTGCTCCGACATCGGCCGCAAACAGTTCAACGCGACCCGAGGTTTCCAACGGGATTGGGCTGAGCACGCCACCCGTGCTGAGACCCGCCGCCAAGAGCTCACCGTCGAGATACATGTCGGCGTCGAAGCCGGGGATGGCGTGAATGATCTCAAAACTCTCGGCCGCTTGGTCACCGTTGAGTGGCTCGTTGGAGAGAAGCGCGCTTTCTTCTGGTTCTGCTGGCGGGGGTGCCGTCGTTGTCGTTGGCGCTTCTGTCGTCGTCGTCGCCTCGGCCGTGGTTGTCGTTGCTTCGGCTTCGGTCGTGGTCACCGCTTCGGCTTCGGTCGTGGTCACCTCGCCTGTTGTTGTCGTCTCGTCTGGCTCGGTCACGCTCTCATCTTCGTCCGAGCTCGAATCGGCGTCGATCGCTTCGGTGGTTGCCACGATCGCTTCTGTATCTGACGAGTCATCGTTGTTGGTCGCTGCGGCGATCCATGTGACGGCGCCCAGTCCGAGCACGGCAGCACCAGCCCACAACCACCCCTTGCGACGGCGGTCTTCTTTGTTGTCGTCACCGTTCGACTTCACGACAACCGAGGGCTTGGCCGAAGCGCTGGTGTTGGCGACACGGCCGCTTCCGGCACCAACTGCGGCGGCGCCCACGGCGCCAGCTGCTGCTGTGCCCGCTACGGCTTTGCCCTTCTTTTCGGCCATATCGGAATCGGTCTTTGCGGCCGAATCGGAGCCGGCTGTTGAGGAGGATGCGGAAGCAGACGTCGAAGAATCCGCATCGGCCGTGGGCACCGAGCCAGCTGCCGATTGCGTGAGGTCGATGTCCTTTGGATCGACTTCTGGGGTTCCGCCCAGTTTCGAAGCAGCGACACCAGCTGCTCCCGCTGCAACCACTCCGGCTCCGGCTGCGGTTCCAAGACCGCGAGAACTGGTTCGGTCGGTCGGAGTCGTGTCCTCTCCGGCAGCCGTTGCTCGTCCGCTCGGAGCGGGCCGGTAGGCCGACGAAGCTTTCTGGAACCCAGCGGTGGCACCGAGATCAGCGAGACCGAATTTCTTTTGACGGCGACCCGCCGCTCGTTCGAGCCCTTCGGCGAAGAAGCGGGCAGAGACCGGACGGTCTCCGGCATTCTGAGCGGTGGCACGGCGAGCCAGGGTCTTCACTTCCGCCGGCACGTCGGCTTCTTCGGCAATGGCAGTCTCGAGAAGCTTGCCGAGTGAGAAGACATCGGAGCGGGCCGTCGGCAGCTCGCCAGCGGCCACCTCGGGGGCCAGAACAGTCGACCGGCTTTCCGGCATCTTGCCGCCGTGTGCGACACCAGCACCAGCAATCGCAATCTCATCGCCATAGATCCGAACGTCCTCGGCGCTCAGGGCTCCGTGGACGAGTCCGTCGAGGTGCGCAGCGTGAAGAGCCCGCGCCGAAGCACTGATGACGCCCGTGGCTTCATGCCACGGCAGCTTGGTCGGTCCCGAGGAGCGATCGGCGAGCGATGGTGTCGCCGGTGCGTACTGCACAACCTGCGCCATGCCATTCGTACGCTGGGCACCGATGACGGGGAGCAGACCCGGGATTGCGGCAGTCTGTGCGAGTCGGCGCCGATGACGCTCGCCCCACGACGATGCCGGGGCGCGGTGCGTCTCGATGCGCTGACCGCCGAGTTCGCCAAGTTCGACATCGAATGCCTGCCATGACGGCACCGATTCTCCGCTCGACGCGCTCGACGAAGGCACGCCCTCGCGTGATGGCGGCGCACCGCCCGCGCCTACGTCATCAGATGGATTGTTCTTGTTCTGCATGGATCCGCTCCGCCAGTTCCGTGATTCCCATCTGGAAGACTAGTCAGTCAGCGGGGATGCCCACCCACTTCCACGCCGTACCCTGATCAGGATGCGCGTCCGCCTCTTTGATGAACGAGTCCAGATCTCGTTCGTCGAAGCCGATCCCCCTAGATCCTCTTGGCTCGCGATTTGGCCTACTGATTCGGCGGTTTCTCCCGATCCAGAGCTCCGTCCGACGGAGTCAATAACGATTGCCCAACCTGTCGTGGAGCTCCTCCCGCCAGCTGAACAGGAGGCCGCGCCGTTGGGGTCTCCGCCGTCTGCGACACCAGATCAGGGGATTCGAGGCGTGACGCCTGCGCCAACAATCGTGCGGGCGATCCCCACTGCGGTCGAGCGCTATGGCATCGACGATCTCATCGACGCGGCTCGTCAAGATCCGACATCGTCCGGTCCAACCAACGTCTGGATCGAAGCAACTCGAACCGCCTTGCGCATCGTGGGAACCGGCCGGCTCCGGCCTGGCCTGAGTTCGGCGGGCTATGACACCTGGCAGCTCGGAACCCTCACCGACACCGAAGTCCGTCACATCGCAGCCCTGGCCCACGCCCTCCCGCCAGCGGCCCACAGCCACTGCCCACTGGCCGATGCTGATCCAGGAGGCGCCAGCCCCGAGACAGAGCATCCCATCCCGCTGGTCGCCACACCGCGAGCCACCATCGATGCACTGATGCAAGCCGTCGTCGATCGCTTCGTGAGAACTGCTGCGGCGCCCCAGGTCGCGGGCCACGATGCGTTCGCTTCGATCGACCCGGTCGTGATCGACAATGCTGCGGCGCTGCGAAGGCTCACCGCCCTCTCCGGCGAACGAGCGCCACTCACGACACTTCGACTCAAGGTGCAAGAGGAATCGTCCGGCGAATCCACCATCACTGGTGTGCTCGTGTTCCAGTCGCGATTGGATCCGACTCTCACGGTTCCCGCAGCCGCACTCTGGGCAGCGCCCGAGTCGACAAGACGATCGTTCCAATCGTTGGAGACCGCGCTGCTCTTGAACCTTCGAAGGGCAACTCGCCGCTGGGCTCCGATCGGCAGACTCCTCGATCAACCCCGGCCGTCAGAGATTGAGCTCAATGAAGAAGAGG
>CALHCB010000047.1 GCA_937930695.1 uncultured Acidimicrobiales bacterium
GTGCTCGTCGCCGATGACCAAGAGTTGGTGCGCCGAGGCTTCGTCGCCCTCATTGACGCGGAGCCTGATCTCGAGGTTGTGGCGCAAGCAGGTAACGGGGTGGAAGCGATCGAGTTGGCACATGCGCACGCTCCTGACGTAGTTCTGATGGACATCCGTATGCCCGAGCTGAATGGCATCGAAGCCTGTCGTCGGATCACGAGCGACGAGCGCCTGAGCGGCACTCGGATCTTGGTGCTGACCACCTTTGACTTGGATGAATATGTGTACGAGGCACTTCGAGCGGGCGCATCAGGGTTTCTTCTCAAAGACACAGCTCCCCAGCAGCTTCTGGATGGAATTCGGATCGTGGCTCAGGGTGACGCCCTTATTGCGCCTTCGATCACGCGACGGTTGGTCGCCGAATTTGCGGCTCGCCCAACTGTTGGCGATCGAGACGAGTTGCTGGAGAAGCTCACCCCGAGGGAGATCGACGTTCTCGCCGAAGTCGGCCGCGGTCGCAACAACAGCGAGGTTGCCGAACGTTTGGTGATCAGCCCCCTCACCGCCAAAACACACGTCAGCCGGGTCATGCAGAAGTTGGGAGCCAGAGACCGCGCCGGTCTTGTTGTGATCGCCTACGAATCGGGCCTCGTGGCGCCAGGGGACTGACGAGCAAGCTCCTTTCGTCATCTTCGAGAACCGGATCTTGTGACGAATGCCACGCGCCGACTCGCCGAGATCTAGATTTGCGACGTACGACGAAGGAGCCTTCATGACCACCTTGCATCCCCGTGGTGTCAACCACCTCGCCCTCTCGACGACCGACATGAAGCGGCAGCTCGAGTTCTGGTGCGATGTGCTCGGACTGCCATTGAAGGCCTTGTACTGGATGCATGGAGTCGAGGGTTGCTATCACGGCTTCGTTGAATTGGCGCCAGACAGCTACGTCGCGTTCGTCCAGCACCCCGACAACGGCAAAGAAATCGAGATGGGTGTGAGCCACGCAGATGGGCCGGGTGGTGACGTTCGTGGCGGCGTCATGCAGCACGTCGCTTTTCATGTGGACACGCTCGAAGAGGTTCTGGAGATGCGAGATCGAATTCGCTCTCGGGGCGTCCAAGTCATGGGGCCGCTCGACCACGGCATGATCAAGTCGATCTATTTCGAGGGCCCTGAGGGTTTGAACCTCGAGGTGTGTTGTGGCGAGGACATCGACGAAGAGGCCTGGATCGACCCGGAAGTCACCGGGTTGTGCGGCATCACCGATGCGGAACTTGAACGACTCAAAAACCCCGAGTCCTACGAGCGGCCAGCGACCGCAGTACCTCAGCCCTCAGAGCCGCACCCCGAGAATGCTCGGGCCGCCCTCAACCCAGAAAAGTACGCAGCAATTGCCGGCCTGCCCGACGAATTGGTCTGGGAGAAGCTGAGCGAAACGACACCGCCCGTTGCTCCGAACAAGGCAGGTCAATCATGATCACCGCACTACCTCGCGTTGCCATCGCAGTTCGAGACTTCGATGCCGCCGTCACCATGTTCCAGGACGTCTTCGGCATGCCAGTCGTTGATTTCTCGAGTTGGACGGTTCCCGACCTCGGAGCCCACGTTGGTATGTGCGTTCCCGATGGCGGAAGCAACATCGAGCTCATGGCCAGCTCGGACCCGGCCGCTCCACTGAGTCGGAGTCTCGACGGGTTTATTGATCGCAGGGGTGAGGGACTGTTCGCTCTGATGTTGGAGGCACCCGATCCGAACGGCGAGGCCGCGGAGCTTGCTGAGCGTGGCCTCGACGTGCTCCCACTGATGCCCGGAGCCACGGGGCGTGATCTCCATCCGCGTTCGACGAGCGGTGTGCTCATTCGGGTCTACCCCGACGGGTCGGTGGCCGACCAGGGTCCGCAGGAGAAGCGAGGCCCCGGTTTCACGGGCATACAAACCACCACGATCGCCGTGAACGACCTCGACGCTGCGGCGGCTTCTTACGGCAAGGGGATTGGGCTCGCAGTCGAGCCAATGGAACAAGACACAGAACGAGGCGTGGCAGTCGTTCGTTGTCGGGCGCCAAAGGGAGGATCGATCGACTTGGTTGCCGTGCACGACTCGTCACGGCCATTCGCTGCCGACGTGGAGAAGTTTCTGACCGACGTCGGGCCGGGCTTGTACTCGCTCACGCTCGGAGCGCAAGACCCCGCCCAAGCCAGCGCCCATCTCCTCGAAAACGGAATTGACCTCGACGACGGAATCTTCGGGACGCGAATGTTCGTCCAGTGAGGCGTTCGATCGTCGTTGTCTCGCCGCTGGTGATTCGACAGCACTGGAGCCTCTCATGAGCGAGCAAACCTCACGATCCAAAGGCGATCGCCCGAATGTTCTCTTCGTGATCACTGATCAGCATCGTGCCGATCACGTCGGTTTCATGGGGAACACGGTTGTGCAGACACCGAATCTCGATGCGCTTGCTGCACGAGGCACCGTGTTCGAAAACGCCTGGGTTGCGAATCCGGTGTGTATGCCGAATCGGTCCTCGATCATGACGGGTCGGATGCCGAGCGTGCATGGTGTGATCTTCAACGACCGGTCGCTCGAATGGGGAGCAGCCACACATGTCCGGCAATTCCGCGACGCTGGCTGGAAGACGGCCTTGATCGGCAAATCACATCTACAACATGGGCTCAGCCGGAATTCGGTCGTGAAGGCCGACAAGGTCGCAACGGTCGATCATGGGTACGAGAGCGGCTGGGATGAACTCGAACACTTCGAGCACTACGAAGACGGAATTCCCGAGTGGCCAGAAGACTTCTACGGATTCGGTCATGTCGAACTGTCGATTGACCACGGCGCGCGCATCACGGGACACCACCTTCATTGGGCGCTCGATCGAGGCGGTCGCTACGAAGATCTCGTCGTACCGATGACCGCCGATTCTCCGGCCAAGCGCCGATCGGATCGGTGGTGGCAGGTCTACGAGCCTCCGTACGGCGAAGAACTGCACAGCACGAACTTCGTCACCGACCGAACCGTCGCATTCATCGAGGAGTCTTCGGAAGCCGGAGACCCTTGGTACGCGTGGGCGTCGTTCCCCGATCCCCACCACCCGATGACGCCGCCGGGGGAGTGGTATGACCGTCACGATCCCACCGACATGGAATTGTCTGCGTCGCTGACCGACAACCTGGAACACGCACCTGCATACCTCCGGCACATCCAGCGGTCGGCGCCGAAAGACCAGCGTGGCTGGGTGTCGCCTTGCGGGGCCACTGATCATGAGCTGCTTCGCGAAGCGCTTGCTGGGACCTATGGCACGATCGAATTCGTCGACGACGGTGTTGGGCGAATCTTGGCCGCCGTCGAGGCGCAGGGGCAGCTCGACAACACGATCATTGTTTTCACCGCCGACCATGGCGACATGATGGGTGACCACGGGTTGATGCTGAAGGGCTTCATGCCATTTCGAGGCACCCAGCAGGTTCCCATGGTCGTCGTTGACCCCCGCGAGGAACCGGGACGAACCGCTTCGCTTTCGAGCAGCATCGACCTTGCCCCAACCTTGCTCGAAATGTGTGGTGTTCCTGAGCACGACGGAATCCAAGGACAGTCACTCGCCCCGTTGCTCAGCGATGGTCACTCTGACCTACGAGATCACGTGCTGATTGAAGACGACCTTCGGCCAGCGTTGGCGAAACCGTTGGGCATTCCCCATCGGATTCGGACGATCGTCGGCGCCGATGGTTTGAAGCTGACTCGCTACAGCACGGGAGAGACGATGCTGTTTGATCTCGAGTCGGATCCCGACGAGCTGGTGGAGCTGAGCCATGTCGACGCCGTCCGCACCGCAACGGCCAACGAGCGGTTGCTCGACAGCATGATGTTGGCCACTGACGATGCCCGGGGCGCACCGGTGCGCTAGCCCAGCGAGCTACTTGGGGCCGAAGCGTTGGCCAGCATCGAGGCGAATGGTGTCGCCGTTGAGCATCGGGTTCTCGATGATGGCGACGGCAAGGCGTCCGTATTCGTCTGGACGTCCGAGACGTTTCGGGAAGGCCGCATCTTTGGTGAGGTTGTTGGCTCGTTCCTCGCTCACCCCTGCGGTAAGCCCTGTGGCGAACAAGCTCGGGGCAATGGTGTTGACCCGGATGCCAAGTACGCCGAGATCGCGGGCCATCGTCAACGTCATGCCGGCAACACCAGCTTTCGAGGCGGTGTAGGCAACCTGTCCGATCTGGCCCTCGAAGGCTGCGATCGACGCGGTATTGATCAGGACGCCCCGCTCTTCGTCTTCGTTCGGTTCGTTCTTGGCCATGTGCGCAGCACAAAGGCGATTGGTGTTGAACGTCCCGACCAGGTTGAGATCGATCACGGCGCGAAAGTCATCGAGGGAGAACGGCCCGCTTCGACCGACAGTCCGACCAGCCTTGCCGCCGCCTGCGGTGTTGACAGCAGCATCGAGCCCGCCGAGTGCCGCAACGGCCTCGTCGATCACGACTTCGATGCCCTCGAAGTCCAGAACGTCGCAGGGGTGCCAGCTTCCGCCGAGCTCGTTCGCCACCTCGGCGCCTGCCGATGTTTCGCGGTCAAGAATGGCAACCGAGCCACCTCCTGCTGCAATTCGTTCGGCGGTTGCCCGTGCGAATCCTGAGGCACCACCGATGAGGATGGCTCTGAGACCGTTGATGTCCATGACGTTCCTTCGTTTGGTTGGAGGAGGTGGTCAGCGGCCGACTTCGCGGAACGGCTTTCCGCGATCGGGGGCTGGTTCCTTTGGAAGACCGAGCACGTTCTCGCCAAGAATGTTGTGCTGAATCTCGTCGGTGCCACCGGCGATCGACTGGGCGGGCGTCGAAATCAAGATTTCGGCAACGGTCGCGTCGAGAGGGTCATCGGTTTGGGAGAGCATGCCGGTGGCCCCCGAGAGACTGCCGTGGACGTGGTTGCTTTGGCGTGCGACCTCCGAAAGCGCCAGCTTGCCGATTGAACCCTCAGAGCCGGGAGGACGTCCGAGATCTCGGGCTGCCTTGGCTCGTCCTGCGGTCCACTCGGCGGTTCGATGCAGGCTGAGGAGCCGCATCATGTCCTGTCGGTTGACAGGGTCGCGGCCGGCAACGGTGTTCTGCGCTCGTTCGGTGACGAGGTCAACACGGCCTTGGCGCTGCGGGTACCACTTGTAGGTCTTGTTGTACTCCGCTGCCTCTTGGCGCGCTTCGTCGACCACTCTGCCGGACGCGTTCTCTGCGAACTTCACTGAACGATTCCCCGCATAGGAACGTTCGTGCGCCAAAGTGCCGCGAGCGACACCCCAGCCCGAACCGACCTCGGCGACGACGTTTTCATGGGGAATGCGGACGTCGTTGAGGAACACCTCGTTGAACGATGCATGGTCGTTCATCTGGCGAATCGGTCGCACCTCGACGCCCGGCTGATGCATGTCGAGAAGGAAGTAGGTCATGCCCGCATGTTTGGGGGCATCCCAGTCTGAACGGGCTACCAGGATGGCCATGTCGGCGTGGTCCGCAGATGTATTCCAAACTTTCTGGCCATTGACGATCCACTCATCACCATCTCGCTGCGCTGTGGCTTGGAGGCCAGCTAGGTCCGAGCCTGCCCCGGGCTCGCTGAAGAGCTGACACCAGGTGAGCTCGCCGGTGAGCGTCTTGCGCAGGTACTTCCGTTTGAGATCGTCTGATGCATGGTCATACATTGTCGGCGCTGCTAGTCCGACACCTCCGCCAAGAGGCGTCGCGACGCCTCCGGCTTGGCGGATTGCGGAGTGGGCAGTTCGGTCCGACCACGCGGGTAGCCCGCGACCAAACCAATCCTCGGTCCACGACGGAGCGGCCCAGCCTGAGGCCACGAGACGCTCCCGCCACTCAAGGAGCGACAAGTCGGGATCCCATGCGTCGTTGAACCACGCCATCACATCGCGTTCGACATCGGCTTCGGTTAGAGGCATTGGCACGGAGCTCCCTGCGAGATTCGACAGCCCATCTTGGCCGACCATCTCGCCGGGAGGAAGTTGGCTGTCTGTCTCACATCGCAGGGGCAGCGTTGCCGCTGCTTGGTTCAGCTTGCTCGATCCCCTGCATCCTGCTGGGCATCGATCCACGCGGCGTAGCCGCCGACGATGTCGCTGACGTTCTCGAAATCGGCGGACCGAAGAA
Organism: uncultured Acidimicrobiales bacterium; assembly: GCA_937930695.1. Lineage (GTDB taxonomy): Bacteria > Actinomycetota > Acidimicrobiia > Acidimicrobiales > SZUA-35 > CALEWY01. Next base: position 6,138 of record CALHCB010000047.1, read on the forward strand.
TGCTCGCCGCGACTGAAGAGCGATAACCGCCCGCACAGAAGACGACGGTGGGAGCGCTGGGATCGAGGTCAGACAATCGGACAGGTAGCTGGCCAAGAGGAATGCGGGCCGCAGTGGGGATCGTGCCCAGACTCGTCTCGCCAGGATTGCGGATGTCGACGAGTTGGAGTGGAGCGTCCTGGTTCTCCATGAATTCGGCGACGGTGAGGCGAGATGCGCTGCGAACGTGGTCAGAATCTGCGCCCAGAACCTCATCGAGGGATGCGACGAACCCGACAACTCGGTCCAGACCGATTCGCGCCAGCCGGTTCTTGGCTTCGAGTTCGGTTCCCGCATCGGCGACGAGAACGATGTCGCGGTCGAGTGGAAGCACGCCGCCTGCGAATTCGGCAAATCTGCCAGCGAGCCCGATGTTTATGGACCCGTCGAGGTGAGAAACCGCGAAGGCATCGGCGGACCGACTGTCGAGAAGAACAGCTCCGGAGTCGACCAGGCCGAGGACCATGTCGAGTGTGAGCGCTGGGGGAGCTGCCACCTCATCGAGCAGGGCTCGGTCTTGACGGTTGAGAAGCGCATCATGAGCGAAGTAGTTGGGCGCTGGTAGCTGACCCTCAGTGACGAGCGAGATGAACGCATCTCTCGAATTGGCGAGCAATGCGTAGTTCGAAACGCGTTGCTGCCCGATGGTCGAAGACGTCTCGCTCGAGAGGTTTTTGCCACATGCCGAACCGGCGCCATGTCCGGGGTAGAGGCGAGTCGAGTCAGGGAGCGTGAGGAGCTGATTGTGGACGCTGTCGTAGAGCTGCGCCGCGAGATCGTCTTCGCTGTGGCCAATCGAAGAAAGGAGGTCTGGTCGACCGACATCTCCGACGAAGAGTGTGTCTCCGGTAAGCACGCCGTAGGGGGTTTCATCCTCTCGGTGTTCCCAAACCACGATGCTGATCGACTCGGGTGTATGCCCGGGGGTATGTCGAATCTCGAGCTGCACATCGCCGAGGTCGATGCGCTCTTGATGGGCGAGCTTCCGTGAGTCGAATTCGGTTTCGGCCACAGATGAGAACGCGATCTCGGCCCCGGTTGCTGCGGCCAGTTCGAGATGGCCAGACAGGAAGTCGGCATGGAAGTGAGTCTCGATGACGAGGTCGATGGTCAGCCCTGCAGCGGACGCATCGCGGACGTATTCAGCCACGTCACGTCGCGGGTCCACGAGGACCGCACGACCTGTTGAGGCATCGCCGATGAGGTAGGAAGCCTGAGACAGGCAATCGAGGTAGTACTGGGTGAAGATCATGGGTGGTGTCCTATCGGGAGGGTGGGAGAGCAGTGTTGGCGGGAGAGCAGTGTTGGCTAGAAGGCGAGAACCGAAGCGGCCGTGTAGACGCCGACGAGTGCCAGCATCACTGCGAAGCTTGTGGCGAGCCGCTCGGCATCGATGCGTGAGGTGAGACGAGTTCCGGCCAGGACGCCGAGGGTGACGGCGACGAGGAATCCTCCGACGAGGAGCCAATCAACGTCGATCGCACCGGAGCGGAGGCCAAGGGCTATGGCTGCATTGATCGAGATGACGACGAGCGACGTCCCGATCGCCTCCTTGGTGCTGAAGCCGAGCAGGAGTGTCAGCGCCGGCACAACGACGAAACCTCCGCCGACTCCGAAGAGTCCGGTGAGTACGCCGACGGCAGTAGCCGCGAGGGCAAGACGTGCCACGGCGGACACCGTCAGGCGTTGAGGCAGCGCCGGCGCAGCGGCTGCGATCACGACGGGTCCGGCGGCACTTCCGTCGGCAGTACGTGAGGCAGAGACAGGTTGATCAGCCAGGGGAGTGTGAGGAGTGTCCTCGGCATGGTGGGGCGGGCTCGTTGTCGACTTTTGATACATCCGGGCGGCGACAACGACGATGAGGACCGCGAATGCGAGGAGCAAGACGTCCTCGTCGAGGGACTGATTCGCCACGGTGCCCAGACGCGACCCGCCAATTCCAGCAACGCCAAAGGCGATTCCGGCACCGAGACGCACATTGCCGACCCGGTAGTGACTCCACGCTCCGATGAGCGATGCGATGCCGACAACCAGGAGCGAGCTCGTTGTTGCCTCGCGAGCCTCCATGCCAGCGACGAAGACCAAAATCGGCACAGCCAGGGTGGAACCTCCGCCACCGAGTGCGCCGAGCGAGAGACCGACGCCGAGTCCCAACACGATGGCGATGAGTTCATAGGTCACGGGCAGTCCTCTCTGGAGACGGATCTAAATGTACGTACATTCGTACTATCATCTTAGAGCGGATCTGGCCGTTGTCAACGGGGGACGAGAAAGGAGCCGCATTCTGCGTTCACCCGGCCGCTCGCCTACGATCTCGCTGTTTCGTCTGGACGCACGGTTCAGACATGCGAGTTGCCGGATCTGGCCACACCCACAAGGAGCGCAATGAAACTTTGTACCGCAATGATGTTCGACGGTGACCCGGAGCGTTTGGCATCCAAGATCGTGGATCTCGAGGCTGCCGGTGTCGACATGGTGCTCATCCCCGAGATCTACGGCTTCGATCAAATATCTGTTCTTGGCTACATCGCAGCGAAGACTGAGCGCATCGAGCTGATGACCGGCATCGTCAACGTCTTCTCTCGCTCACCCGCGTTGATCGCACAGAGCGCTGCCACCATCGATTCGCTCTCCGGTGGCCGGTTTACCTTGGGTATTGGCACATCCGGTGCACAGGTCATCGAGGGATGGCACGGCGTCCCGTTCAAGCGCCCGTTGGGCCGCACCCGCGACACGGTCGACATCTGCCGCAAGATCTGGAGCGGGGAGAAAGTAACCCACGAGGGCAAGGCAGTGACCCTTCCGTTGCCGGCAGACGCTGGAACCGGGCTCGGCAAACCCCTCAAGTTCATGAACCGGATCTCCCGCAGCGACATCCCGATTGTCATTGCGTCGATCGGACCATCAAACGTCGAGATGACGGCCGAAATCGCTGAAGGCTGGCAGCCCATTCACTTCGTTCCCGACCGTTTCGATCGTGTCTGGGGCGAAGCGCTCGAGGCAGGCAACGCAAAGCGATCAGCAGATCTTGGACCGATGAGCATCTTTGGCGATGCGCAGCTCTCCATTGGCGAGAGCGCCGAGGTCGCTGATGCCCGTGAGGCAGCTCGTGGCCATGTCGGCTTCTACGTCGGTGGCATGGGTGCCAAGAACAAGAACTACTACAACGATCTCTTCCGCCGCTACGGCTGGGAGGAGGAGGCCGAGAAGATTCAAGACCTGTTCCTGGGTGGACAACGAGCTGAAGCGATGGCCGCCGTGCCCGACGAATACGTCGACTCTGCGAACCTGATCGGGCCCGAGTCTCATATCAAGGAGCGCTTGGCCGTCTACAAGGACGTCGGCGTGACTCACCTGACCGTGAATGCCACAGGTCCGAACGCTTTGGGCGACATGGAAGCAGTGAAGGCTTGGATCGAATAACTTTCGAACTCCACGAGCTCGGCCAGTCCGAGATGGAGTTCTTCGATGACGCAAGATCTGATTGACGCGTTCTACGGCGGCCTGGCCAATCGCGACGGCGAGGCCATGGCCGCCTGCTATCACGACGAAGCTCTCTTCGAGGATCCAATTTTCGGCGAGCTCGTCGTCGACGATGCTCGGGATATGTGGCGAATGTTGTGCTCGAGCGACACAGATCTCAGCCTCAACCACACGATTCTCGAGTCGACGGAATCGTCGGCCAAGGTCAATTGGGTGGCGAAGTACACCTTCTCGTCCACCGGTCGACCGGTGACCAACGACGTCGTGGCGACCATGAAAATTCGTGACGGACTGATCGTGGATCACCGGGACGACTTCGGATTCTGGAAGTGGTCGTCCCAAGCCCTCGGCATCCCAGGCCAACTTCTTGGGTGGACACCGATGCTCAAAGCGAAGGTCCGAGCAACGACTCGAACCAACCTCGACGAATTCAAGGCCAAGCAGGCGTAGTTCCTGCTACCACGGGTCGGTCAGCGCAACATCGGTGAGGGTGGCGCTGGGCCGTTGAGACATCCCGGCGACTGGTAGTCGGCTCGTAGGAGCGGGTTGTACTCAGCTGCGTACCAACGGGCCACTGCCACTCCGTCGTCTGCGGTTGCTCCCAGAGCGACAGCGGTCTGGGGGACCGTCCACATCGCGACGCACTCGGTCTCCGACTCGTTGAAGTGACCGGAGAGATGCGCGACTTCGTGCGTCAAAATCATGATGGCAATTCGTTTGTCGCCGTCGGTCGGGTCGTTCGCCCAATCGGCTGCGTCGATGCAGATCGGGAACCCCAGATTGGCCGTCGTGGAACCCCACATGACGAATCCGTCATTCCCTTTCAGGTTGAGCAGCTCGTCCCACACACGTCGACAATTCACATCCAGGTCCGGGTTGCCGCTGATCTCGCGGGCCACGGCGGTCATCTTCCTGTCGTAGTAGACGCCAGCCATCTCTTGTGTCGCGGTGGCGCAGATCAGGACGACGATGCACCACCGAAGGATGGAATTCCATGGAGAGCGTTGCTCCAGACGTTTGGTGACAAGTCGTTCGGTGACGGCGCGCCGCGATGCCGCGGGTCGAGCCGGCTCGAGGTGGAAGTCATCAAAATCGAGATGCTCGGTGTCACCTTGGACCACCTTCTCCTGTCGGCTCCAGCTGCAGGCCGCTTGAGCGTCCTCCCAACGCAGCGCTCCGGCATCGACTACCTGCGGAACCGCCGTTGCTGACTATCAGAGTGCGTCGTGCGGACCCATGGCTGGTCCCGTGATGGGTTGAGGTCGATGACCTTTGGCTCCGGGTCGTCCGGGGGCGGGCCGAGATGCCGGTGCCCTGGCGCGTGCCCGTCACCTGCGTGGTCCACGGGATCCCCCAGCGAAGTTCGGCCGAAAGCCCGGCTGACCCCGTCGGTGACAATTTGTATCTTGGTGCGGATGCTCATGACGCCAGCGTGAGCGGGCGAGGGGTTTCCCACTAGGGACCAAGGTCCGTTCATGTCCAACACCAGCCGGGCTGCGGACGCTGCGAGGGAGGCGTCGACGATGGCGCAGCCCGGCTAGCGATCAGATGCCGAGTGCGCTCAGGTGATTGGCGAGGTCGTTGACGGCTCGGCTCAGGTCTGGGTGATCGGTTTCGAAATCGCGAATGGACTCCGTCAATCGCTCAACGGCAAGAGTGAGGCTCGGAGCGGTGGCGTGATTGTCCTCCGGGGACTTGTCGATTGCAGGCGCAGGATCGTCGTGCTGGGAAAGAAGCTGATCGGCAATCGACGTTGCCCATCGCTCGATCTCCTCCCAGTCTCGGTAATCACCCTCTTCGGCCTTGACCCACCTGGCGATGAAACCATCGGTTCGGCCCAGGAGATCGAATCGCAATCGGCCGCCGAACAGTTGGTGGTCGAGGGCACTGCTTACGGCAAGCAGATGTTCTCGCACCTCCGGCCGAATCGGCTCAACGGGCTTTGCATCGCCCAGTGGGCCGCTGCTGAAGAGCCAGGTGGGCTGTCTGCGAATGGCGTCGGCGTGTTCTTCCAGAAACTCGCTGGCGCTGGGAAGCCACTTGCCCATGTAGAGCCCGCTGCCGACGACGAAGCCGCTGTAGGGAGCAAATAGTTGGACGTGCTCGGGCTGCGTCACGTCGACGTCGATACCGCGCTGCCGCAACGTTCGAGCGATATGGCGTCCGATCTCGATCGTGCCGCCATGTTTGGTTGCTGGACTCACGAGAACTCTCACGACGTCTCCCTGATCATTTCGATGCTTCTCTTCATCCGATGCCTCTCTTCATTCGATGTTTGTCCTTCGCTGGTGTCAGCACCCGGGCCCAAGGTCCCAGATTCGGCGACCTTGGACTCAGCGTGAGGGTGCGCAACTGGGGGCGTTGTTTGATCAGATCGCCGGTGTCAGCAGGCCGTAGTTGCCGTCGTACCGTCGGTAGGCAACCGCTCCTCGTTGCGTCTCCGCATCGAGGAAGAAGACGAAGGCGTTCGAATCGGCGTTGAGTTGGGCGATTGCCGCATCGATGCTGAGGACGGGGGCGTCGATCGCTCGATGCACCACGGGACCAGCACCATCGCTCTCTGCCGCGTTGCCCCCTGCAGTGATGACGGCATCTTTCCCCGTCTCTTCATCGCAGAAGAGGAAGAAGTCATAGTCGAGCTGGGTCATGTCCCAAAAGGCTTCGTCGACGGTCGAGGTTGCGGTCGTGAATGTCTTGTGGCGAACGAGGTCTCGGTCTTCGACCGCCCGGTCAAAAAAGGGTGGACGCTCTGAAGGCCGGTCGCCGTGGTGCCAGGATCCGCTTTCGGTCTGACGACGGATGCTCTCGCTTCGACGCCGTTTGCTCCGATGTCGAAGCTGTCCACGCAACTTGTCGTGAAGAGTGTCGATCGCTTCGGTCACCGTCGGCGCTGAGGTATGCGCCCGGATCCAACCGCCACGGATGCTCAAGGACGCTTCGGCTCGACAGCGATCCTCGACGCTGTTGTGCGGCTGGTCGGCCAAGAGCACCTTGGCGGAGAGCACAGGTTCGCCGACAAGTTCGACGATCCTGTTGAGCATGTCGCGGGCGTGTCCCAGCTCCCGAGCTGGGATGTACCCCTTGCCCTCGATTCGGAAATCGATGGCATCGAACGTGCGTGAATTCATGTTGAGAAACCCTCCTTGGGCGTCGCTTGAAGCACATGCTCTTAGGTGCCGGAGGTCCAGGGCAGAGCACAAGGTCCCTCTTGGGCCACCACGCGTTGGCTGATCGACTTGTGGACGTGGCGCATTCGGGACGTTCGCCTCTGCGGCGCTGGATCAGCAGCACATAGCGTCGGTTCATGCCTTCCAAAGGGTTGATCAATGGAGCATGTTGACCAGCGCAACGATGTCCGATGCAGCACCCGAACCACATACGACGCGGGATTCGGCTGATGCGCTTTGAGGGTCCGATACTCGTCGGCATGGACGGGACCAAGTCCGCCGCTCGAGCTTGTGCGTGGGCGGCATCTGTCGCCGAAGCTGGCGATCGTCTGCTCGTGGCTGGGCACGCCCATGATGTCGGCGACTACCCGGCAGGACCCAATGCCGCTGCGGCGACCAGCCGAGATCGATTGCACGCCTGGCTCGCCGAGGTAGACCTCGGGCCGAGATCACCTGGAGAAGTCAAGACAGTTGTTGGTTCCGGGCGCACCGGGCCCGTACTCGTTGAGATCGCAGCCATCGAACACGCTGCACTCTTGGTCGTCGGCGCCCCGCATGTTGGTGGGATCGCTCCCCACGGTCTTGGTCGAACCGCTCACCACCTCACCCTTCGATCTGTGGCTCCGGTCGCGTTCGTTCGCCACCTCGGAGGACCGGTGGCGTCGTCTCCGATCGTGCTCGGCGTCGATCCCGCCGATTACAACGCGGACGCGATCACCTGGTCGCTTGACCTGGCATCTCGATTGGGTGCGTCGCTTGATGTGGTCGCGGGGTCATCTGACCCCAACGCGTTGGATGACCTCGAGGGAGCCTTGGAGAATCTGAGTTGCCCCTCCAGCCCCATTGTTCATCTCGTTCACGTCACGGGTGACCCTGCTGCGGAGCTCATGCGACGTTCTGGCGAGATCGGAGCGTCGGCAATTGTGGTGGGACAGAAGCGGCGTCGTAACGCACGGGGTCGGCTACTGGGACGAGTCCCGTCGAAGCTTCTCCACCAAAGCCGACAACCGTTGATTCTGCTCCCGCACTCATGATCATCTCGCCGCAAGACAACGAGCGGTTCACTGCTATCGAGAACCGACTCGCTCAACTCGAGTCCCAGGTTCGCCTCCTGTCGACCGGATCTCCCGCGGCGGACGCTCCGTTGTCAAAGACTTCGCTGCCGTCGGGAGGCGCACTACCGCCGCCGCCGACCGAGGCATCGAGGGTCGGCTCCGGTGCTGACCTCCCAGGGTTGGGCGTCGAGCGGGCACCACGTCGCTCTTTCGAGATCGAAGGAGAACGCTTTTTGCGGTGGGCAGGGGTTGGCCTGGTTGTTCTTGCGGTTGGGTTTGCCGTCAGCACTGCGATCGGCAGAGGGTGGATCGGAGCGGAGCTGCAATTGATTGGGGCCCTCGTCGTTTCGCTCGGTTTGATTGTCGCTGGGCTAGGAGCGCGGCCGACACGGATGCCGTGGGCCCACGCCTTGAATGTCGGTGGCGTACTCGCGCTCACGAGCACCGTGGCATCGAGTTTGTTCGTGGGGCAATTCGAAGAGTCGGTGGCGTTGGGCTGTACTGCAGCCGTCGGGGTGAGTGGCTATTTGCTGGCAAACCGAGTGCCATCGCAATGGGTCGGGGGGTCGGCGCTCATCGCTCCGATTATCGGTTGGCTGATCATCACTGAGGCCGACCCGCCGTACCTCATCAGCCTGGGATGGATGAGTCTCGCGATAGCGCTTGGGCTCATTCTGTCGACGCTTCGAGGGTGGTTCGTGATGCGCCTTACCGCTCACACGGTTGCTGGAGCATGCGGCATCGCCTACGCCATCGGCGCCCACGGAATGGTTCGCGAATTGCTTGTTCTCCTCGGCGGAATACTGGTGTTCGCGTCGATCGCCAGCGTGCCGAGTCTCGGTGCCTCGAAGTCGGTCTGGCGAGAGTTGGAGTTGCAGCTTGCACTGTTGGCTCCGCCTTGGGGGCTGCTGATCTTGGTCCTCACCTTTGACATCGAGAGTAGAAATCTCGCCGCCGCGGTGGCGGTCGGTGTCGCCTTGGGAACCGGGGTGTGCGCGCTCGTTGTTCGTTCTCGAGTGGCTCTGGCACACTTCGTTTCGTTGGTCGTCGGGGGGAGCATCACGCTCTCGATCGGGCTGGCACTTGCACTGAAGTCGCCTGGGACCTTCGCTGCCTTCGCAGTGCAGGCCGCTGGATTGGTGATCTTGGCTCGGTTCCTTCCCAGCAATCGGCGAGTGCTTCTTCATGCCGGAATTCTGGCGGTCCTGTCGGGGGCGGGAATTGTGAGCGGGCTGGTCGATGCCTGGAGTCGCAATGCGCCAATTGGGGAGGATGTAGTCGCAGCGATGGGAATCGTCGTGCTCGGACTCGGTAGTTGGCAAGCTCGCCGAGACGAGCTCGTTCGACTGGGATTCTTGGCCATCTTGGCAATGGTGTTGCTCTGGTTGGGTTCAGTGCTCGTCCACCTCCCGCAGGGGCAGGCCCTCGTGTCACTTTCCTGGGCCGCACTCGGAACGCTCGTGCTGGCGGCGGGAGTGGTGAGCATGAAGCGACCCCTTGGCGTGGCCGGACTCTCCATCATTGGGCTCACCGTTGCCAAGCTGCTCAGTGTGGATCTCCAAGAAGTGGACGCGCTCTGGCGCTCGGGGCTGTTCTTTGTGATTGGCATGGGCATCCTGCGCCTCGGCTTCCTGATGCCAAATCTGTCGGGGCCTGACCGTCGCAAGTGATTTCGTGCAGTCGTATGGGCTCCGCTGCGACGTGCAAGGCACGGCCGTACAGGTCTCGTGAATCAGTCAGCCGCAAGCTCAAGTTCGAGCTGCTCGGGGACTTGGTGCAACAGTGCCAGGCGGGCCTGGGCGACACCGCGGCGGCCGCGATTGCGGGTTCGTTCGTCGAGGTTCCACTCGGGACGGTCAGCTGACTGAGAACACACCACCAAGGTCGGATCCCAGAAGCTGGGTTGCCGGCTCGAGGCGCCTTCTCGCGGTTTGGGTGCAACAGCGCTCGATTGCTCGTTGGTTGCCCACGTCGGTGTAGCTATCTGCCCGGTAGCCATGGTTGAAGATTGATTGCTCCCCAGGTTGGGGCACCAGGGCACAAAGTCACCACAGCACGAAACCGGGCGTTGTGACGACGGAGACGAAGGTTGTCTCACGCCCGTGCCAACTAGCCAATGAGTGCGGGATAGAGCCCGAAATAGAGTGCGATCAGGGCCAATCCGGTGGACCAACGATGGGTGTCGTTTCGGGCGAGAACCGCAGTCACAACGGCCAACTCAGCGGCAACGAGAAGACTGCTACGTGCGAGGCCCGCACTCAGTGCGGTGGGAAAGAACAACGGTCCGATCCCCGGCGACAACGTTGCATCGACGAACGACGATCCCAAGAGGTCGCCCAACGCCAGCTCGCTTGCGGATCGTTGGACCGCTCGAGCGGCGATGACAAGCTCGGGAAGAGATGTGCCCAGCGAAAGGACGAAGAAGCTGAGAGCAAACTCGGGCGCCCCGATCTGTTCGGCTGCCCTGGTGAATGACTCGACCGCGAGCGCCGAGCCTGCACCGACAACCGCCAACCACGCGACAGTCAGACCGAGGTTTCGCTTGACAGTCATGCGTCCCTTTGTCGTCACCTCAGCTCGCGGCTCGGGACGTTGCATGACGATGGTGCCCACGATCCATACGGTGATCAAGGCTGCTCCGTCGGCGCGGCTGAAGAGCTGGTCATCGATGAGTACAGCTCCGATCACCAATCCGAGGATTGTGAGCGAACCTGCGGTCACGACCGTGGATCGCGCAGCTCGGAGACCGCCGAGCAAACAGATGATGCCGAGCACAAGGGTCGCCTGGGTGACGACGGAGCCGATTGAATCGCCAACGTTGACATCGCCGTGACCGGTCGCCGAGGCGATGATGCTGTTCGCAATCTCCGGCAGATCGGTCCCGACCGCAACGATCGTCATGCCGATTGCAAAGGGCGACAATCCAAGATCGCGCCCGAGGTCCGAAGCGGCATTCAATGCCAGTCGACTGGCGAACACGGCGATGCCCAAGCCGATGATGACCCCGAGGGCCAAGAGTGCGATCACTCCCACGTTGTCTCACGGCGCTCCGTGTACTGGTAGGGCACTAGGTCCGCAACTCGGTGATTGTCGACCGTCCGCTGAGGACGGAGAGAAGTCTGAGACGATGGATCGGTGGTCGCATTTTCCTTGAGCAACCTTCGTTCGCTGAGCCCGCCCCACCGTCGGGTATCGACCCGTTCAGAGGGTCGGCTCGGGTCAGAGACTCGGCCGGTCATGGACAGGACGGGTCACTGATGAGTTCCAAGGAGATCGTCACCCTCACACTGAATCCTGCTCTGGACCTGTCGTCCTCGGTCGATCAGGTGGTTCCGACCCACAAGTTGCGGTGTGCGTTGCCCGTTGCCGAACCCGGCGGTGGAGGAATCAACGTCGCCAGGGTCTGTGCTCGCCTGGGCGAGTCCACTGCAGCGATCGCGGCCCTGGGCGGATCGACCGGTGAGCAAATTCGCGAGCTTCTCGAGGCCGAGGGGCTCGCTGTCCATTCCATCGAGATCGACGGCGAGACCAGGCAGAGCATGTCGGTGATCGAGACGACGAGTGGGAAGGAGTTTCGATTTGTCTTTCCCGGGCCAACTGTCCGACCCGACGACATCGACCGTTGCTGCCATCAGGTGACAGCTCTCGCCAAGGACGCGAGTTGTCTTGTGATCTCAGGCTCGATGCCGCCTGGCGTTGACGGAGGGGTGATTGCTGACATCGTTCGCTCGTTGCCGGGCGTTCCCGTGATCGTGGACACCGCTGGCCCTGCATTGCGAACAGCGATCGAGACCGGCTGCCATCTTGCGAAACCGAGCGCACGAGAAATGGCACGGCTCGTCGGCCGCGATCTTCCGACCGAGGCAGACATTGCGCAGGCCGCGACCGAGGTGATGGCATCCGCCAACGTTGCCCATCTTGTTGTCTCACTCGGGCCCGGCGGATCTCTTGTGGTATCTGCTGACGGAACCCGACGTCGATTGTGGGCGCCGGCAGTGGATGTCCGGAGCACCGTGGGTGCTGGTGACTCGATGGTTGCCGGCATGGCCGTCGGTATCCACCGCGGTCTCCCTGTCGCAGAATCACTCAGTTTGGGCGTGGCCGCGGGCACTGCTGCAGTTCTGACCGATGGCTCGACGTTGTGTGAACCGGATGCGGTGCAGAAGATGCTTCCGCTCGTCCGCCTCGATGAAACCTCCGGCCATTGATCTAGGCCTGCGGATCACGTCGTGACAAGCGTGTTCAGGATCTCATCGAGAACAGCCACGGCCTCCTGCAGCCGGGTGTGACTCTCGGGGTCTGTTCTGCCTTCGAGCCGTTGTATGGCAAGCCCTGCAGCAAACAAGTGCTGCGCCAGCGTCTCTCTCGACGCTTCGAGGCGATGCTCTCGCTCCTGGAGACGCCGTAGCCGTTCGCCCGCCGTTGAGGGACCATCATCCGGCCAGGCGCCGAGCTCTGTTTCGTCTCGAATCACCACCATCGTGAGATCATCCGGAGGGCCGAGCGGAGCAGTACGGGCGGTGGCGACGAAGTCCGAGCCGTCGCTGCGTGTCGCATGGAAGGCCCATGCCTGCGCGTGGTGCCGGAGCCGACTCGTCGGCAACGAAAATCGCTGAGGTGGGCTCCCCAACATCGTGGTTCGGTCATATCCGAACATTGTGACGGCAGCAGGGTTGGCATCCCAGACGATCGGCTCTGTGCCATTGGCCCCGTGCTGGGGTTCGGAAATGACCACGATTGCGTCCGGATGTTTCGCCCAGAAGACACATCCGTCGAACTCATGAGGCTGACTCATCGATCGACGTTCTGCCTGGCCGCGGGCGGCTGGTTGCTTCGACCTCGCGCGTCGTGGTCTGGAATCCGATGGGCTTGCACCGTTTCATCATCGGTGGTCGACGCAGCCCGAAGCAGAGAACAAAGTCCTGATCTGCCAGCACACCAACGGCTGGAGCGCCGATGGCACGTAGTGTTGGGGTGTGGACCTTCCCGCAGCTCCATCAGACAGTGGCTCGCTGATCGGTGCACTTGTTGATCAGCTACCTGCAGGGGCGAACGTCGTCGTTCCGATCGCAAACGGCGAGCCAGTGCTTCTCGTGAACGAGCTGGAGGCCCGCGCCGATCAACTGACTGACGTGCGGGTGCACCAGATGCATGTGCTTCATGACAGGCCCTATCTGCATGGCGCATACCGGGGACGCTTGGAACATGTGTCGTGGTTTCTCTCTCATGTCACGCGCCCGGCATTCGAGGCGGGTGGATGCCATTTCGCACCTGCGAATTTCAGTGAGGTGTCTCGATTCCTGTTGGACAAGCAGCCAGCGGTGGTGCTCGCCGCTGCCAGCCCACCTGATGACATGGGCTACTTCAGCCTCGGAGTGAGTGCCGACTACACAGCGGCGCTCATCGGCCGTGTGCCCTTCGTGCTCGAAGTCAACGATCAGATGCCGCGGACCTACGGCACCAATCGACTCCATATGAGCGAAGTCGCAGGGTGGTGTGAATCATCGCATCCTCTCGTGGAGGTTCCGCCACCGGCAGTCCGTGAGATCGATCAGGCCATCGCAGAACTCGTTGCTGGACGAGTCAATGATGGCTCGACGATTCAGCTCGGGATCGGTTCCATCCCGTCAGCAGTCGCATCGCTTCTCGTGGACCACCGGGATCTCGGAGTGCACACCGAGCTGCTCTCGGACCCTGTCGTGGACCTTGTCCAGGCGGGAGCAGTCACGGGTATCAACAAACGTTCCTACCGAGGCCGGATCGTTACGACCTTCGCGCTGGGGAGCAAGCGGCTCTACGACTTCTGCGATCGAAACGACGGCGTCGTGTTTCTTTCGGCCGATGAGGTGAACGATCCGCGCAATATCGGCCGAGAGCCGAACTTCGTCTCGATCAACGGGACACTCGAAGTTGATCTCTTCGGCCAGTGCGCTTCGGAGACGCTGGGGCCGACGTACTGGTCGGGGAGCGGGGGGCAAGCAGATTTTGCCCGAGGGGCCCAGTACTCGCTGGGCGGTCACGGATTCGTCGTACTTCGTTCGACGGCGAAAGGCGGAACCGTGAGCCGAATCACCCCAACGCTCAAGACAGGAGCCGTCGTCACGACTCCGAAGAACACAGTCGACAAGGTCGTGACAGAACATGGAGTCGCAGAACTCCAAGGACGCACGCTTGCCGAACGAGCTGTCGCCTTGATCGCCATCGCGGCGCCGCAACATCGTGACTGGCTTACGCGCGAGGCCCGTGACCTGGGTGTCTTGCGGCGACGTCCAAGGCTCGGGCTATGACAACGAGGATGTCGAGGTTCCGAGAACGATGGCCTCGACCACCGCTGCGGCCGTCGCCGTCGATGCCGTCGATGCGTCGTTGTTGCGGAATCCGAACTGTCGGTAGTAGTCGTTGACCCGCTCGAGATCGAGCTCACCCATAGGATCCACCGTAAGAGTTGCCTGCGGATTGGCTCGTCTTGCTGCCGCCAGCAACAGTCGGCGGCCGAGACCCTGGGTGCGGCGGGCCGGTACGACAAGGTGCTCCCAGATCAGCATCCCAGCTTTCCCAAGGTCGGTTGTTGCGATGTAACCGAGGGCAACGTCGCCTTCCCAAGCGACGAGAATCAGGTCGTTGGGATCTGTGTCGCGAGCAGCGAACACATACTCGTTGGTCCCTTCTGCCGATTCGTGAAGCGCGGCCAACACTTCATTCGGGTGACACTTCCTGATTGTCACTGCTCTGTCGCTCTCATCATTGCCAAATGACACATACATCGGATCGCTCCTCGGTTGAGGAAAGCGTGTATCGAGCGGGCAGCGCTCCGGTAGGGACCAAGGTCACGATCAGAGAGAGGGAGCGCTCGGATCACCGTTCGTTGGCGAGCACGAGCCGCACACGATCACCGCGAGACTTGTAGTGTCGGCGGGAATGGCTGCCTCGGCTCGTTCGCTTCCGAATCTGGTTCGAAGCGGTACATATGAGACGAGCTGGATCCGGCCCGATGTGCTCGCGGGGCTGACGGTGGCAGCAATGTTGGTGCCACAGGCCATGGCCTATGCAGAGCTTGGAGGCCTCCCCCCGTCTGCTGGGTTCCGAGCCGCGCTGATTGCATTGCCGCTGTACGCGCTCATCGGGACCAGCAGGCATCTTGGGATCGGACCAGAGCCAGGCACCGCAGTTCTCGCAGCGCTTGCCGTGGGCCCGCTTGCTGCCGGTGATCCTGATCGCTACCTGGTGCTCATGGCGGCGCTTGCTGGTTTAGTCGGGGCAATGGCCTTGCTCGCCGGCCTGCTGCGGTTGGGTTTCATTGCCGATCTGCTTTCCAAACCGGTGCTCGTTGGCTACATCACCGGCGTCGGCCTCACGCTTCTTTCGAGCCAGCTTGGAGCATTTACCTCGGTCTCGATCACCGAAGGAGACTTCTTCCCTCGGTTCGCACAGTTCTTTCGCGGGGTATCCCAACTTGACCCCGCGACGACGGCGATCGGCGTGACGACGTTGCTCACCATCGTCGGACTCCGTCGCGTCGCCCCGACGATTCCGGGAGCGCTGCTCGGCCTGGTGGGGTCGATGGTTGCAGTCGCGGTCCTCGACCTCGACATTCGCGTCGTTGGGGAGGTGCAAGCCAGCCTGCCAAGCCCAGCGGTGCCCGTTGTGTCGTTCGACGACCTGCGCCAATTGCTGGGACCGGCAGCCGGACTCGTGCTGATCGGGTATACCGACAACATTCTCACTGCGAGATCGATCGCATCGAAGCAGCGGTACAAGGTCGATGCCAACCGAGAGTTGCTTGCACTCGGAGCCGTCAATGCCGGCGCGGCGCTTGGTGGTGGATTCCCGATGTCATCGAGCGCTTCTCGATCGATCGTGCCGGCGTCATTGGGCGCCAAGAGTCAGCTCTCGTCACTCGTTTCGTTCACTGCGGTGGTGGTTTTCTTGTTGTTCGGACGAGATCTGCTCGCCGAGATTCCGCGTTCGGCGCTCGCTGCTGTCGTTGTTGCGGCAGCACTCGCCGTGATCGACATCGAAGGATTCCGACGGCTCTCTGAGGTAAGCCTCGTTGAGGCGGGTCTGGCAGCTGTCACCTGTCTCGCCATCATCACTACAGATCTATTGTTTGGGGTTCTGGTCGCAGTAGGTCTGTCCGGCATCGTGACCCTCCAGCGGGTTGCTCGCCCACACGACGCCATTCTGGGAGACGGGGTTGGGCTCGACGGTTGGATTGATATGCACGACACCCGAGCAAAGCCCGAACCTGGGTTGCTCGTGTATCGATTCGACGGTCCATTGTTCTTCGGCAACGCGGAGCACTATCGGCAACGGCTCGCGAGTGCGCTCGAGGCGAACCCTGGTGTCGAACACCACGTGGTTCTTGACTTCGAGGGTGTCGGTTCGATCGACGCGACCGCGGCTGATCACCTCATCGAGCTCCACAGAGAGTTGTCCCAAGATGGCGTGTCACTTGCGGTTGCCCGGGCCAATGCGGATGTGATCGAGATCATGAATCGGAGCGGACTCGCTGATCGGCTGGGCCACGAACACATTCATCTCACCATCAACGGAGCAGTCGCTGACTTCCGTCAGAGGGGGACGTCGAGCGACGAATCGCAATGAGCTGCTAGAAGCCGGTGGATCGAGGTCTCGTCGCCGATGACCAATACGCGCCCACGCGACGAACGAATGCTCTGGGTCGTTCGGCGTAGACCATCGTGCCAATCTCCAACGCGGCGGATTGCAGGCGGTAGTGCTGTTCGTCGATCGACGAGGGCTCGACTGCGGAGGGTCCGTACACCAGCGAGAGGTCGTGATCTCGCCCCAGTAGTGCGTTGATCTGATCGAGCTCGTTGATGAGCGGGTCGATGTGGGGTGGAGCGAAATCTCGCAGAAGTCGAAGCTGATAGCGGAGGTACTTCGCGCTCTTGCGCCATTCGTGAAACTCATCCACCGAATCTCGGCCCGGCATTGTCTCGCGCTCGATCAATCTCAGTTGCCTTCGTCCCTCTCGAAAGGTTTGTTCGAGACCTATCTCGAGCGTTGCGAACCCGTCATTGGGCATCCATGCAGCCGCGAGATCTTTCGCCAGGAGAAGTTGAGAACAGGCGGTGGTGAGACTCGCTTGGATGTCGACGACCGATGGCGGCTCGAGGATTGGAAGCGCGGTGGCTGGTGGGCTTTCGCCGGAGAGGGCGGAAAGAGCGAGGCGGGCAGCGACAGCGGCTTCGTAGTCACGAATTGGAGCGAGTGCCTTCCCAGCTCGTTTTGCCCGTCGGTCCAGTTTTCGACTGGTCGATGAGTCAGGCTCGACCAAGTGGGCCAAGGCCCGAATCTGTTTGCAACGTCGACGTATTTCGAAGATGTCAGCCGCCACCGAAGAGTCGTAGCCATCGTTGTCGGCCTTCTGGGCCGCTCGATCGATGGCCCGCAGCGCGCGCGTGACTCGTTGGCGGGCAACTCTCGAAATCTCCTCCGAGAGCACTTGGTCAACGTCGATTCGATATGCCACCTGCACCCCTCCTCTCTCTAGCATGCTCGCACCGGCCGCGAAGTTCCTGGGTCGACTCGCCCGGTTTCACGTTCTGTTCACCGGGTTCGAGCAGGGACGGCCTGCGTCCGTCAACCGGAGTTTGAGACTTTTCGTCCGGGGTGAAACCGCTGCTACGTTCCGCCCGATGACCTTGGCTGCTGAACAACCCTTGCTCGCCGCTCGCCTTGCAGGCGCCCTCCGACGTGCAGGGGCCGACACGATGTTTGGTCTGCCCGGCGGTGGGCCGAATCTCGATGTGGTCGGAGCCGCCCTCGCCGAAGGCATGCGGTTCGTCCTGGCCCACGGAGAGACTGCCGCGGCCATCATGGCGGGAACGTACGGCCGAATCACGGGCCAGCCAGCGCCGGTCGTTGTGACTCGTGGACCCGGCGCAGCATCGGTGGTCAACGGCACGGCGCAAGCGACGCTCGACCGCTATCCGGTTGTGGTCATCACCGACACGGTCCCTGCGTCGCAATCAGCTCGTGTGCCCCATCAGCGCCTGGACCAGCGAGCCATGATGGCGCCTGTGGCGGCGCTGTCTACGACGGTGTCCGATGCCTCCAGGACCGAAGACCTCGAGGCGTCGATAGCGATGGCCGTCGCCTGGCCCTCGGGGGCGGTCCATCTCGACTTCGACCCGTCCGGGCCAATGCAACCGGTTCCTACCGCTGGACCATCTAGCGTCGCCAGCGACACGGCTGCGATGGTCGATCAAGCCCGACTCATGATCTCGGAGGCGAGGCAACCGCTGGTGCTCGTCGGCTTCGAGGCTGCGCAATGGGGTGACCAGCTGCGCTCAGTGCTCGAGGGTTTTGGGTGCCCGGTCCTGACCACATATCAGGCGGTCGGCTCGGTGCCGACGGAGGGAGCGGTTCACGCGGGGCTCTTTACGAACGGCGCGCTCGAACGCCCCATCCTCGACCAGGCGGACCTGATCATTGCGCTTGGGTTCGACGAGGTGGAACCGATCCCAACGCCTTGGTCGATTGCTGCGCCCGTCGTTCGCCTCTCGACCGTGCCACAAGAGAGCCCCTATATGCCCGTCGACGCCGACGTTGTTGCACCGATCGAGACACTCTTTGAGCTCTTGAGTCCCGCAGGGTTCGAGTGGCCGGCTGGCGCCGCAGTACGAACCCGACAGGCCCAGCGTGAGGCATTGCAGACCGAATCCTCAGGGTTCGGACCGCTGCAGCTTGTCGCGACTGCGCTCGCAGCCCTTCCTGGAGCGGTGACGACGACGGTCGACGCAGGCGCTCATTTCTTGGCCGTCATGCCGAACTGGCGGGTGGATGCCCCGCTCCGGCTTCTGATCTCGAACGGACTTGCGACGATGGGTTTCGCTCTTCCAGCTGCAATCGGCGCTGCGCTCGCCCGTCCTCATGAGCCCGTTCTCGCTCTTACCGGAGATGGTGGTCTCTCGATGGTGCTGGGTGAGCTCGAGACCGTCGCCCGTCTCGATCTACCGATCACGGTGCTCGTCTTCAACGATGCGGCGCTGAGCTTGATCGAGATCAAGCAAAAGGAACGTCACGGCGGAGCACAAGCAGTTCGCTACCGAGCATTGGATTTCGCCGCGATTGCAGCTGGGTCAGGGCTCGAGTCGACGGTCGTGACAACCGCGGAGCAGTTGGCCGAAGCCCTCGCCGACGGATGGGATCGTCCCCGATTGATCGATGCTCGAATTGACCCAGCGGACTACCCGCATCTGATCAAGGCGACGCGCGGTTGAGCCGACATGCGCCAACCGGGGACAACTGCTAAACCAGCATGCGATCCCTCGATCTCCTCCTACGCGAAAGCAGGTACTGACCATGGTCACCGTGGCCAAATTTCTCGACACGTCCGCTGGTCTTCAGGCGAACCAGTTCTCGGTTGGCTCCAAAGAAGAAATTTCCAGTATCAGTGACCTTGACGAGACCTACAAGCAGTTGATGGACAAGCCCATTGCTTGTGTCATGGCGGTCGTTGGTGGCGATGGCCGACCGAACCTGACGCCGATGTGGTTCGACTACGAAGGCGACAAGGTGCTCATCAACGTCGCGAATCAACGGAAGAAGACCGAGTGGATCCGCTCCACTCCTGAAGTCACCATCCTGCTGATGAACCCGGAGAACATGTATCACTGGATGAGCCTCAAGGTGACGGTCGACCGTGAGATTTCCGAAGACGATCCTGCCGAAGGCGCCTGGGTGACAGAGCAGCTCAACCGCATCTGGCAGAAGTACATCGGCGAAGGCGACGAATACGGATTGCGTGATCCATCCTTTGATGAGCGGCGCACTCTTTTCGAATGCCGCGTTGACAAGATCGCCACATTCGGCCAACCAGGGTGACCCTGATCGATCAGCGATGACAAAGGCGAGGATCGCCGTCGTCGGTGGGTCGCTCGGCGGCCTGACGGCGGCGTGTCTGCTGCGAGACAGCGGTCACGACGTCACCGTCTACGAGCGTTCAGATCGCGAGCTTGAACAACGAGGAGCCGGCATCGGGTTTCTCGAAGCCTCATCTCGCTATCTCGTTGAGCGCGCCAACCTGGCGCTCGACGAGGTGAGTATTGCCACCGACTACATCCGGTATCTCGAGCGTGACGGGTCCATCGCTCATGAGGCCGAACACCGGTACCTGTTCAGCTCTTGGAATGCCGTCTACCGGCGGCTCCTTGAACATTGGGGGTCGGAACGATATGTGCTCGGCGCCGAGATGGTCGGCTTCGAACAAGGTGAAGCTGGCGTCTCCGTGCAGTTTGAGAAACAGACCGTGGAGGTTGATCTCCTCGTCTGTGCTGATGGCGTCGGATCGATGAGTCGACGCGAGCTGCAGCCGGATGCTGACCGCTCATATGCGGGCTATGTCGCGTGGCGCGGCATGGTGCCCGAGGCCGACCTGCCCGGTGATCTCGCGGCATCACTGACGGATGCGATCACCTATCACGTGTACGCCAATAGTCACATTCTCGTGTATCCCATCCCGGGTCTCGACGGTTCGGTCTGCGCAGGTGATCGCCTCATCAATTTCGTCTGGTATCGGAACTATCTGGAGGGCGGCGATCTTGACGACGTGCTCACCGACCGGAATGGAGTCCACCGTGAACTTTCGATGCCGCCCGGACTCGCAACGGACCACCATGTGGCCGAAGTCCGTGCCACTGCCGCAGCGAGGCTTCCAGCCTCCTTGGCCGAATTGGTGATGCGCACCGAGCAGCCCTTTCTTCAGGTTGTGTACGACGTTGAGGTGGAGCGCATGGCGTTCGGCCGAGTTTGTCTGATAGGCGATGCCGCATTTTCTGTTCGGCCTCATGCTGCGGCGGGAACCGCCAAAGCAGCAGACGACGGCTGGACACTCGCAGCCGCCCTCGATGCTGACGGTGATGTCGAGGCTGCCCTCAAACGCTGGGAGCCCCAGCAACTGAAGTTGGGGAAGGATTTGCTCGAACGAACGCGCCGCGTCGGTCGACGTTCACAGTCCGACAATTCTTGGGCGCCGGGCGATCCTGAACTCATTTTCGGCCTTCACGAGCCGGGCCAATGAACGAACCAGCGAGCGACGTTCGGCATCAGATTGGCCAGGCGATGGCTGATGCAGCATCGGGATTCTTGGACGGCTTGGACGGAGACCAACGAGTGGCCGCGACGCGGCCCTTCAAGGATGACGATTCGGAGCCCGCGACCGAACGCCGAACCTGGTTCTATACGCCTGCGGACCACGGTGGCCTCCCGTTGTCGTCGATGACGGCGTCCCAACAACGAGATGCTCATCGTCTGCTGGGCACCGGGTTGTCCCACGCTGGCTACGTCACCGCAGCAACGATCATGGGGCTGGAGAACGTTCTGGATCACACCGAAGGGTGGCGAGCTGGATTCGGTCGAGAGCGAGGTCGAGACCCTCTGCTCTATTGGGTGGCCATCTTCGGCATTCCCGGCGAAAAGGTCTGGGGCTGGCGGTTTGGCGGCCATCACATCTCACTGCACTACACGATCGTCGACGGAGCCGTCGTTGCCGCGACCCCGAACTTCCTGGGTGCCGACCCGGCTGCGTCGCCGTTGCTCGGCCCACATTTCCTTCGTCCACTGGCTGCGGCCGAGGATCTCGGAAGAGAACTCGTTCAGTCGCTGGCTGATGCTCAGCGTGGGCATGCCATCGTGTCGCCGCGAGCCCCGATCGACATCGTGACAGTGAATCGGTCGCAACTGGCGGACGGCGATTACGTCATGCCACTGCCACTGCTGTTTCGGGGGAGACTGGATGATCCGTTCGATCAGCTCATGGCGGATGCCCATGATGCCGCCGAAGCTCGGGCTGGCCTGACGGCCGATGATGTTGATGCCGTGACGTTCACGTTGGCCCCGAAGGGGTTGTCCGCATCTGGTCTTGACGTCGATCAAATCGAGATTCTGCGAGCTCTGTTGGACTCCTATCTCGACCGGTTGCCGGAAGGGCTTGCCGACATCGAGAAGCAGAAGTTCGCCGGGAACCGCATCGACGATCTGTCGTTTCTATGGGCCGGGGGAATGGAACCCGATCAACCCCACTACTACCGCATCCAGGGTTCCAAGCTGCTGGTCGAATACGACAACACCCAGCGAGACGTGAACCACATCCATGCGCTCTGGCGTGATCGCACACACGATTTTGGCGGTGACCCCCTCCGCGAGCACTACCGAACCCACGACCACACCCCCTAACCCCTTCCGGAGTGGTGGAGTGTGAGGGCCAAACACGACCGTCTGCCTCCACCAATGCCTAGCCCCTACCGGATTGGTGGAGTGTGAGGGCCGAACACGACCGTCTGCCTCCACCAATCGAGAAAAGGTGTGGGTGAACGGCGGCTAGTAGCCCTCGGCGGTGATCATGGCCTGGAGTAGCTCGCCGATGCCTTCGGGAAGCAAGGTCTCTGGCGGCGTCTCGTCGGCTTCGGCCAGGTCGGCCAACGTCCGAGCGACCTCCATCGGGTCGAGCTGATCAGTCAGCACGATCTGACGCACGACCTCGTTGGTCTCGTGGGCTGACGTATCACCGGCATCGATGTACTCGGTGATGCCGTTCACCATGCGGTCGTTGAAGCCGGTGTTGTAGGGCCCGGGGTTGACCTTGGTGACGTCGATCCCGTGGGCTTCGAGCTCTCCTCGAAGGCTCTTGGTGAACGCTTCGACGGCGTGCTTCGTCATCGAATATGGCGACGTCAAGGGTGAAGCGAGAATGCCGGCAACCGACGACACGTTGATGATCCGACCCGATCCCTTCTCTTTCATGCTCGGGATGACGGCTTGGGACATCGCGATCATTCCGAAGACGTTGACGTCGAACACTGCCCGGACCTTGTCCATCGGAACGGTTGCCATTGGTCCCATGACGCCCATGCCAGCGTTGTTGATCAGAACATCGACTCCGAGGTCGGCCGAAAGAGCGACATCAGCCTCAGACGTAACATCAAGTTTCATCGTGGTCAGCTCAGGGTGCTCGGCCTGCAAGGCGTCGGCTTGTTCAGCGGTCTCGGTCGTGGCAATGACGGCGTGCCCGCGGGTTGCCAGCTCGACGGCGGCAGCCTTGCCGAATCCAGAGCCCGCACCAGTGATGAGGATCGTTCGCTTTTCCATGATTGCCTCCCGGCATCGTCGAGATGCCGGACTGTAGGTCATCCGGTCGCTCCCCGTATCTTGACCCCAGACGAAAGAATGGTGGGCGAGTGATGAGTTTCCATGAGGATCGAATCCTGCCGCGTGTCGTGAATGTGTTTCTCGACAACAAGGATCTTGCTGCCTACCGGCAGCGAAGCAAGTCGCCGGCAACGCTGTCGCTGGCGGCGCAGTCACCGGGAGCATCTATTGGGGCGAGGCGACCCGATAGGGCGAGAAGGTCGTGGCTACGCGTCGACCGTCATCGGTGCATCAGGATCTGCTGACCACTCCTGCAGGCTCGCCGTGTAAACGGCAACATCATTGAAACCGAGACGGATCATCCAGAAGGCGTCGACCGACGCCGCGATGCCGCCGCCTCAATAGGCGACCGTTCTTGCCTCGGGCCGCTCGGGAAGCATGGAGCGGATCTCGGCCTCGCTTCTGAATCGTCCAGTGTCGGCATCGACCATCGACGTCGCGGCAATGTTGCGGGCGCCTGGGATGTGGCCGGGGCGGGCGTATGGCTGCACGTCACCGTTGAAAACGGGGGCAGGAAGGGCATCGATGAGACACGTTGCTCCGTCACCAATGGCAGCCATCACCTCGGCCTTGTCGGCGATCATTCGGGGGCGTGGATCCAGAGAAAGGGATCCTGGCCGCGCCGGGT
>CALHCB010000048.1 GCA_937930695.1 uncultured Acidimicrobiales bacterium
CATGACGTGTGGTCGATGGCGCCGAATCAACACTGCGAAACGATCGACCGCTTCGTCGAGATCGGCTGCTGCGAAACAATCGGGGTGAGCGTTGGCTTCGGAGTCAGCCATGCCAGAGTCGCGGTAGCCGAG
Source organism: uncultured Acidimicrobiales bacterium (assembly GCA_937930695.1). Taxonomy (GTDB): domain Bacteria; phylum Actinomycetota; class Acidimicrobiia; order Acidimicrobiales; family SZUA-35; genus CALEWY01. The sequence continues at coordinate 133 of CALHCB010000048.1, forward strand.
CCACTCGAGGTGGTGGTATCCGATGGCTTCGACCGACTTGGCGAGCTCTTCGGCTCGAACGGCGGGAAGGTTCTCTCGAACGTCATCGCGGTCCATCACCGGATTGAGGATGTCGCCCTCTTCTCCCCCGGTTGCACACACCAGCACTGCCTCGTGGCCTTCGGCCACGTACTTCGCTGTGGTGGGAGCTCCCTTCGACGCTTCGTCGTCAGGGTGAGCATGGATTGCCATGAAACGCATCCGACCAAGCTATCGGCGCCACCGATCAGCTCGGACGGCAGCGGTGGGGCCGCTGCCACTCCGAAAAGCTGTCTCTCGGAAAGCAGAATGGTCGGGGAGTTTGGGAACCTTCCGCAAGTATCTGTCGTTATGACGGTCAACGCTGCTCAGCTCTGCAACGATTGAGCGACCGAGCAGCCAACCGTCTGAGGAGGACACGCATGGATGACCCAACAGTCTGGGCTGGCATTTGGCTGGCCGTCGCCGTCCTTTTCGGGATCGGTGAGATTCTCGCCCCTGGTTCGTTCTTCTTGGTTCCGTTCGCTATTGGCGCTGTTGGAGCATCGCTCATCAGTTTCTTTGGCGTCCCCGTGATCGGCGGCTGGATCATCTTCATCATCCTGTCGCTCGCAACGTTCTTCGCCTTGCGACCGTTGGCTCGAAAGCTTGATCTCGACTTACCAAACCCCACAGGCATTGGGGCCAACCGTCTTGTCGGACATATCGCCACCGTCAACACCGCTATCCCGAGCAAAGGCGCCGGCATGGTCATGATCGGACCAGAGGAATGGAAAGCCGAAGGACGCGACGGCATGGGTATCCCATCCGGGTCTGACGTCCGAGTTCTCAAAGTGCGTGGCACTCGTGTCGTGGTCGAACCGGCCAACACGACTGGCCTCGGCGCAATCAGTTAGATCCCCCCGTCGGTGTGCTGAGGGCCCACCGGCAGAAAGAGAGAAAACCATGGCAGCTGGATTGTTCGGAGTACTCCTCCTCATCCTTGTTCTGCTCTTCGTGTACATCGCGGCCGGCGTCCGGATCGTGCACCCCTACCAGCGAGGCGTCATTGAGCGTCTCGGTAAGTTCAAAGAGACCGTCGACCCCGGTCTACGCCTCATCTATCCCTTCGTGGACAAGATGCGCAAGGTCGACATGCGCGAGCAGGTCATTGACGTTCCACCCCAAGAAGTCATCACACAGGACAACGTGACTGCCGCTGTCGATGCCGTGGTCTACTTCGAACCGACTGATCCTCAGCGGCTGCTGTACAACATCAGCAACTTCATGCTGGCGGTCACCAAGCTGGCACAGACGAACCTGCGAAACGTCATCGGCGAGATGACGCTCGATGAGGCGTTCACCTCCCGCGAGCGAGTCAACGGCACACTTCGCCAGATCCTGGATGATGCCACCGACAAGTGGGGCGTCCGGGTCGTGCGAGTGGAAATCCAACGCATTGATCCGCCCCAGGACGTCATGAACGCCATGCACGAGCAGATGAAGGCCGAACGGACCCGACGAGCTGTCGTGACCGAGGCTGAAGGTGCCCGTGAGGCTGCCGTGACAAGAGCTGAGGGCGAAAAGACCGCCGCCATCCTGACCGCTGAGGGTTCCAAGCAACGCGACATCCTCACCGCTGAAGGTGAAGCGCAAGCTGTCCGCACTCGAGCTGAAGCCGAGCAGTTCCGCCAGGAAGTGGTCGCCGAGGGTGAGGCGCATGCGATTGAGTTCATCCACGGCGCCATCCAGAACTCCGGCACGGATGACCGAGTGATCGCCATCAAGTACCTGGAAGCCTTGCAAGGCATCGCTGATGGTCGGGCGACGAAGATCTTCGTTCCCGCTGACATGAGCGCGGCGATGGGCGCCATTGGCGGTATCGCCGAGCTGTTCAACGGCGAAGACGGCGACGATTCGGGCCCGGCGGTCCCTCCTCGTATCGCTCGTAAACGGGCAGCAGCCGCAGCGGCCAAAGAAGCGGCCAAGCCGGCGACACCTTCGGCCGCACGAGCTGCGAGCCAGGCGCAACGCCGGTCAACCGCACCTCCAACACCACCTCGCAGCGCTCCAACGCCACCGCCTCCGCCAGGGCAGTAGCACGACAGATCAAGGCACTCTGATCGGCCGGCCGGCCAGCGACACAATGTCTCGCTGTGGCCGGCCGATCTTGTTTTGTGGGAACGATCTGGCACGCTGAGACGACGTGGAAGACATGGCAGACGTGGAGACGTTCGAACGCCAGCTGTCTGATCAGCTGGATCTAGCCGCGTTGGGCATCGAGCCTGACGTGGTCGAAGCCCGCGCTCGGATCGACGATCTTGTGACGTCTCAGGGGCAAAACGAGCCCCGCCGAGGAACGTTTCTCGCAGCCGCAGCGGCGGTAACAGTCCTTGCTGGCGGCGCACTGGTCGCCCAACTCGCCGGAACCTGGCAGTCCGACACCGATCCGGCGGTGACCGACACAAGTGTCTTGTCGTCGTCCCCCGATGCCGATGAGAGCAACGTTGCGGTGCCGACCACAGCGGCGCCAGCCACTACAACGGCGCCAACGTCCGCTCCCTCAACATCGATCGAGGAACTGACCGGCGAACCGACGTGGCGTGACCTTCCTGTTCCCCTTCCCGGCCGCACGGCTGGAAACGCAACGCGAGTCGTCGCCACCCAAACTGAGCCGGGCGATCTTGACGGAACGACGACCATCGAGACCCGAATCTTGGCTGACGACGGCCGGTCGCTCCGTCTCGAGCAATCCGAGGAACTCGCAGAGACAAACCACGCGGAACTCCTCAGCGTGCTCGCTCGGGAGCGAGACAATCCGGCTGATGGTGCGGCTGCTGCACTACTGCGAGCATCTGGCGTCGACCCAGACCGAGCGACACCGTCGACCATCCAGACCAGTACCTGGACGATTGCGGGCGAACTCCTCACCCTCGGCAATCTCGAACCAGAACAGTGGAGCGATGTCATTCGGCTGATGTCGACCATCGACAACATTGGCTTCATCGACGGAACGGTGACCGGTGGAGGGACGATTACCGCAGAGATCGTCGACGGCCCAGGGAACGAACGCTGGACCTTGCGGATCGATGCCGCACAGGGCCGACCTGTCGATCTCACCACGCGTGACGCAGATGGTGCGATCTTGCGCCAGATCACCTACGTCACGACACGAATTCAGCTCGCAGACCCAGAGCCGAATCTCATCGATCCTGCGGTCGCGGACGGTGAAGCCCTCACGCTCCTGGTGACAAACGATGGTCTCCAACTGGACGCGACAGCATCCGGACGATCAACGAAGATCGCGTGGGGCGAAGCCATCGACACCGCAAACTCAGCAGTGGCCACCGTGGTGGGCCAACAAGCCCCGCAACCGACCGAGTGCTCAACCGGACTCTTCGTTTACCAGTGGTCAACGGGTATCACGACGTTCGCAACGGCCAACGGCGAACTCGCCGGGTGGGCACTGACGGGGCCGACACCGGCCGCCACGCCAACCGGCCTGACGATCGGTTCAACAGTCAACGAAGTCCGGACCGTGTTTCCCGGAGTTGATCTCGAGCCCGGACCGATTGGCCCAGCGTTCTTCGACGGCGCAATTGTCTACGTCGCAACGTCGGAGAACCCGACAAGCCGCCTCTCCCACATGAACGCCGGCCAGGTCTGCCCCTTGCTGGATGAGTGGCTCGAATCAAGTGTTCCACCGGCCGAGGATGATGGCTCGGATCCGGCACGTACCGCTGATGAAGAGCCGACCGGGTCCGACTCCGCTTCGTCTTCGAACACCTCGAACTCCGAAAAAGGCGACGATGAGACGGCCGAGACGAGGGCGGGCGACGAATGATCGACCTCGTACAAGAACCGCCAACCGGTGAGACAGCTGCTCTCGCGCCCACGACGGAGTCATTCGATGAGGTCTTCGAACGCGAATACAAGAAGATGGTTCGGCTTGGCTACCTGATGATCGGCGACGAAGGGCGAGCCGAGGAAGTCGTGCAGGAAGCGTTCGCCACACTGCACCGAAGGTGGGACGAGGTGCACTCCCCCGGCGGCTTCTTGCGCACGACCGTCTGTAATCGAAGCCGGGACGAGCAGCGACATCGGATCCGAGCCCGAGCAAAGCTTCGGCTCCTGCGTCCATCGACGACGGTCACAGAACGGCCTTATTTGGTCGATGCGCTCGCCAAACTGTCGCCGCGACGCCGCGAGGCAGTCGTCCTTCGTTACTACGGCGGCCACACCATTCCCGAGATCGCTCACATCACCGGAATGGCCCAAGGAACCGTGAAATCGACCCTGCATCGAGCGTTGGAGGAGTTGCGCGTCGAGCTCGGTCCGCAGGACTGATTTCACATCCCGCAAGAACCCTCGGTGACCCCGGGCTGGGAGCACGACACCCAACAATCAAGCTCTACCCGCCCCCGTGCTCAGTTGAGGGCCACAACGTGGAGAACGTGACCCGCAGCGTCATTCCCATGGCAGAACTCCGATCGTGGATGGACACACTCCACCAGTTACCTGATTCGTAGGTGAGGCCGATTGGGGGGAAATTCGGGGTAACCCCTGATGCCAGCTTTCGGTCGCGTCCGTCATGGTGGGGGTCATGACCGCCGCAACCGCCGAAAACCCGTCATTTTCAGAGGTTGTTGCCCAAACTCGGCGTCCCCTGACCTCACTGGCCTCTCGTGTTCTCGGCGACGACGCACGAGCCGAAGATGTTGCCCAAGATGCCCTCTGTGCACTCTTTCGGGAGTGGGACCGAGTCGAGAACCCAGGCGGATTCGCTCGATCAGCAGTGTTCAACCGCTGTCGAGACGTCCAACGCCGCGAGATCCGGGCCCGAGAAAAGGCGCCGCTGCTGCGCCCCATCGACCCGCTCACCGCTGGCCACCATCCTGGCGCGTCTCCCTACCTCGCAGACGTTGTGGCGAAGCTCTCCCCAGAGTGGCGAGAAATCATCGTTCTGCGGTTCTACGGCGGTCACACGATGGCCGAGATTGCTGAGCTGACGGGCCGGTCCATCGGCACCGTCAAGTCCGGTCTTCATCGTGCGTTGGCCCAGCTTCGAGATGAGCTTGCCGAGCCCGCTATCGACCAAGCGGCCTGATCTCACCCACGCTCAGGCGTTGAGCAGCAGCCAGAGCCCGAGTGTCGAATACGCCACCATCACGATCAGCATTGCGAACTGACTCCGGAGCGACTCTTCCAACCGCACCAGCGACACCGACATGTCGTGCGCCACGATGACGGCCCCGATGTGGCCGAACAGGATGGCCAAGACCTGGACCCAGGCAATGAGATCGACGCTGATGATGGTGAAGTCGATCACGCCGTCGGCAGCCCCGAATAGATTCCATCCTCGTCCCAGCGGATCAGAGAGCCGGAACCAGAACGATTGGGTCTCATCGACGAGCAGCTGGGCGTAGTGAGCGATCGCGTACCCGAACACGATCGGCACGAGAGACGGGGCAAAGTCCCGCCAGATCTGTCTGAACTCGAGACCGGAAACCCGCGCCGTCCACTGCACGCCAATGGCGTACAGCGCGGCGATGACGGCGATGGATCCGACAAGACCGATGGTGAGTGTGACCGCCCCTCCCCAACCTTCTGGTCGGCCGAGCACGTCGCGCCCGAGCTCGCTCTCGCTGAATCCATCAAACGTCGTGCCACCAAGCACAACGATGAGCGCCGCCGCAGATCCGGTGATGATCGGCATGGCGGCCAGACCAGCAACGGGCGACGAAAGCTGCAGGCGACCCGCCGCGGCTCTACGGATCGGTGCCATTGCGCCGATCAGAGCAAACATCACGGTGAATGGTTCGTTTTCCTCGAGCCACTTGGCACCCCAACGGGCTGCGGCCAGCGAGCACACGACGAGATGGACGAGCAGCATGATGCCCAGTGTCCGTGGCGATGACCCTGACGGATGGGCGAGTTCGTAGAACAGGAAGACGAACAGGCCAGCGGCCGCCGGCCAGTGACCTGTCCGAGGAGCCGGTCCCTCGGAACGAACGCCCACTCGTCGGCCGAGTTGTTCAGCCCCGCGGCCGAGCGTGACGACAGGGTTGATCGCACCCCACACATCGCCGATCAGACCGGACAGCAATGTGCCACCCACCCACACGATCACGAAGATGGTGACCGGCAAGAGGTTGCCATTCGTGTCATCGACTCCGGCAAGACCAGCCCACAACGAAACCAGGAGCAGGGCTAACGCCGCGACCTGGCCAACGACCTGAAGGAGGCGTAGTGGCCCAGGCACGTCGATCGTGCGCCCACCGGCTGCTGCGGCCAAGCGAGGCTTGGTCCACAGCACACCGAGGGCGACGAACGACACAATCAGGGCAATGGCGGCCGCCCAGGTAAACATCCAGAGCGGGAGCGGGAGATCACCACGTGACCCAACTCCATGGCCGAACAGCATCAGCTCACCTGAAGATCAGCGATGAGCACACCTGAGTCTTCGAACTCGATTTCGAAGAGGCCCGGGACATCAGCGGCGAATTGGATCATGGCTGATTCTCCTGCTGGGACGGAGAGGAATTCGTCATAGCCGTGCACGTGCACCTCTTCATCGACGTCGCTCTCGACCATGACCATGACGATCTGTCCGAGCTCAACCTCAATTCGACTGGCTTCTATCGTCACTTCGCCATCCTCGAAGATCGCAGAAATGGTGACATCCGGATCACCCATCTCCTCCATTGGTTGCGTCGCGTCCGCGGCTGCAACGTCGATAGACGTGGTCGCCACGATGGGCACGCCATCGATGGCATACCACGAGTGATCGTTCGCACTCACCTCGAAGGCGATCTCATGGGTGCCCTCGCTGAGTGCGGGAATGTGCCAATTGGTCCCGTAAACCCGCCCCTGTTTCACCCCGTCGATCACCAGATGCAGATGACCCTCGCCTGCGACATGGGCAGACGAGGCCGCTGACGCGTTGATCTCGAAGTTCTCGAGGTCGACGAACGCGTTCCAACCCGACTTCGGATCCTTTTCCACTCGGAGCCCGATCACCGGAGCAGTGTCGGGATCGACGTCGATCGTGGCCACCTCGTCGTGGCCGTGTCCTGCGCCTTCCTCGACCTCGATGGTCGCCATCGCCCGAATGGGCTCGCCGTCCACGGTGTAGGCCGAGTGGTTGTTGGCGCTCACCTCGACTTCGATCACGTGTTCACCCGCTGACAGGCCGGTCAAATGCAATGCCTCGTTGTAGAAGCGAGCCGTGCGTTCTCCATCGACGTAGAGATGCAGGTGTCCCTGTCCATCGACTGGGTCGGTCGACGCAGTCTCCGGCGAGACGTCGAAGTCAGCCAGCTTCACGAAGAGGTTCTGGCCAGACATCGGATCGGCCACGACTTCGATCGAGATCGTCGGCACTGTCATACCTTCGGGAACCTCAATGGAATGGCCGTGGGAATGACCATCTTCTTCGTTCGCGGAGTCTTCCGCTGCTTCGCTGGTGCTCTCTCCGTCGTCGGCGCCGCATGCGGCAAGGACGAGGATGAGCGAGAGCAGGGACGCCGAAAAGGGTCCTCGAGATTTGCTCCTCATTTTCAGTCTTCTCTTTCGTTCAGGCTTTGATTCGGTTGCGTCAACGCAGCCGAATCGGAGGGCCCCGAGGAGAAACCGCGAGCACCCGAACCGGAGTGGGATCGACGTGCCGAAAAGGGCTCCAAACTTGGACGATTCCGACCGCGAACGACGGAGGAACCGCGAACTGGGCGGCGACGAACTCCGCAACAGAACTCAGGGTGTGAACGAGTGCTCCCACCACGAACGGCGTGAGCAAGACGCCGACAATGACTGCCGGAGAACTGAACGTTTCGGAAACGGTCTGCCCAGCAATGTGGTGCTCCACCGACTCCTGGATGACAAAGCCGAGTCCCGTCATCGGTGCCAACAAGCGGAACGACGATCCGATCGAGATCGGCAGTGATCGAATTTGGTGCACGATGAAGCCGGCCGCGGCCAGCACGGCGATGGGCGTGACCACCGCCCATTGCATCGAGATGTGACCGTGATCCAGCACACCTTCCGGGGTGAGGAGCCCGGCGGCCAACACCGACAGGTACGCGAGCTGGTGTACGACCAGCACTCCGAGCGCGCTCAGCCCAAGAGGAACGAGTCCGCGGGCGAGTCGGCGCATTCCTACAGCGTATTGGTCCTGGGTTCGAGCTCCCAGTCGCCATCGTCATCTTCGATCAGTGTCCACCCGAGCAGCTCGGCCAACGCGGCGCGACCTTCCTCGGGTCCGGAAGCCAGGATTTGGTCACCGGGGAGCAGGGTGACATGGCGGCGCGGGCGGTACTGATAGCGCCCACCTCGTTCGATCGCCAGCACGTTGAAGCCGGGCTCGATCGGAAGCTCGATCTCGCGAAGCGTCTTGCCGGCAACCGGTGCATCGTCGGCGACGGGCAACTGCACCACGATGTCGTCAGTGTCGCCGAGTGCAATCCCGAGCACGGGATGAAGATCGCTCGACTTCTCGATCAACCACACCATGGCCTGCGCCTGGTCGCCAAGATCTTCCGCGGCCGCCGCCAGGTGGAGGAGCCCTCGAAGCGGGAGGAGATCATCTTTGGAATCGCCGGCGGCTTTGAGCACCCAGAGTTCGAGCCGGTTGTTCATCTCGTCGAGGCGGTCTTCGAGGTGTCGGACCTGAGCAGCAAGGCTTCGGTCGCGATACACCAGCGCCGAATAGGCAAGCCCCACGGCGACCTCGGAGAGATTCTTCATCTCGACAATCGTGTCGATTGCTCGATCGAGATCGGTGAGGGCGACGCCCTCGGCAGGTTCGGGCGGGTGATAGGTCGGGGCGCCCGCAAGTTCGCGCAGCCGGGCGATGCCATCGGGACTGCCACGCAGGAAGAGCACGTCGTGCGGGTTGAGGATGTCGTCGCCACCGGGATCGACGATCCATGTGCGATCTCGACGGATGGCCATCACTCGCATCCCCGTGACCACAGGCAGCTCAAACGAAGAGAGTGGGCGGTTGGCGAAGTGGGCTCCCTCGGCGACCTCGACTCGGTGGGCGACCTCCTCCGCATGGGTCAGGTCGACAACGAGTTCACGAGGAATACCAAGCCGTCGAGAGACGATCTTGGCGATGTCAACCGCATCATTGCCGATTCGCTCAACGGCGGAGATCACCTGGAGCACCGCGGCCATCGCCTCTGCTTCTCGCGGGTTACGGACGGCGATGATGCACAGCGCTCGCATTTGGTGCACGAGATCGCTGATGTCCTGTTCGAGGCCTTCCACTTCGTCGGCCATGTCCGGATCGTCGAAGAACAGCGCGGCATACGCAAGGTCCACCATGAGTTCGCTGGTGTCCTTCGCCTCGGCGAGCATTTCTCGAAGATTTCTGGATTCCATCAACTGTTACCTTCGTTGGGGATCATGCCACTTGCCAGACGACGAGGGCGCCGATGAGCGAAAGAGCACCCACGACGTCGAGGCTGGCGGTGACGATCGGGATGCCGAGATTGTCGGGGTCCAGGCCAAAGCGGACGACCGCGAGCGTGCCGTAGTAGGCGATGGCGAGAACGAACGCGGTCACCACAAGGCCTCCGCTGATGGCAACCGCCATGAGCAGCAAGAGCCCAGGGGTCGATCGACCTGCGACCGACGCCGTCACTTGGGCGACAAGGGCGAGAAAGGCAAAGATCGGGAAGGCCAGGGCAGCCGTGATGCCCATGTCGGTGCGAGCCGTGCCTGTGGGGAGGAGTGTGCGATCGATCAATCCAAGATGGACCTTCGTCGACAGCCGGTTCGAGAGGATTCCGCCGAGGGCGCCCGCCGTCCCCAAATAGCCGGGGAGCAGCACGAGGATCACCCACGAGAGCCGACTTTCGGCACCTTCGATGACCACCCCAGCGGCAAGGCTCAGCACTCCAGCCGCCACCAAGACCGGCAACGACTCGACCACGATGCGCTTGGCTGACTCGAGCGAGGACCGGGCCAGAATCAGCAGGGAGAGAAGGGTGATGCCAGCGGTCAACGCCGCAATGATTGCGGTGGTCGAACCTCTGGCGATGAGGGCGGTGCTGGCGACGAGCGCGGGCAGGGTGATGAGGTCGCCCGCCGCGGTGACCAGCGGTGCGGTCACGTTGTCGAGGTCCCATCCGAAACGGACCGAGGCAACGGTGAGACCCAGGGTCGTGGCCAGCACCACGACCGAAGCCAGGAGGCCGCCAACGAGCGACACCACGACGAAGTCGGCAATCGTCAACGCACCCTGGCCATCGGCGACCGACAGAGCGAAGACCTCGGCGATTGCCGCAAGGCCGAGACCAGCGGCGAGTGAGTTGATGAGGGCGGCCACGATGTTCTGACCCAAAACCGAGTCGGGTCGGAGACTCCAGGAGAACGTGCCGGTTTGCAGCGCCGTCGACAAACGGCTGCCGAAAGGACCGAACACGTTGCCGCGAAGGGCGATTGCCGCTGGGACAAAAAGGAGGAGGCCGGGCAGCGAGGCGAACTGGGACTCTCGAGACGCGAGGGTCAGTCCGGCCGCGACACTCGTGATCGCGGAAAAGGCAAGGGCGGCGAGGCTTTGGACAACGTCATCGCGATGGGGTCCGAGAAAACCACCCAGCGGCCGCCAGGCCGGGGTCTTCAGTCGGGAAAGGGCCCGACGAGGAAGTGGCCGTCCTGCCATGAGGGCATCGTAGTGATCGGCGCTGGTCCCGAGAGCGAGCCTGGTGCGACCGGGCAGCTACCGGCTGGGTTCCGACAGCGTGTCGACGACAGGTTCGACGAAAAGATGATCCCATGGCCGGGTGTGTTGGCTCATCATCGAGATGACATCGTCGGTCGCCATCGGGCGGCCCAGCAGGTAGCCCTGGACCAGTGGGATGCCGAGTTCGCGCACGGCCTCGAGCTGCTTGACTGTTTCCACACCCTCGGCGACGACCGTCAGCCCGTGCCGACGTCCGATTTCGGAGATGTCGGCCACGATCTTGTGTGACTGTGGGTTGTCAATCGTGGCGATGAACCGCCGGTCGATCTTGACCCCATCCAGCGGTAAGTCCGCAATCATCGACAGCGACGAGTAGCCCGTGCCGAAGTCGTCGAGGAAGATCCGGCATCCACGACTTCTTGCGGTCGCCAGGATCCGGCTGGCAGCATCGACATCACCGATCACGCCCTGCTCGGTGATTTCGACGACGAGCCCGTCCATCACATCAAGCAACTCGGGATGATCGAGGAGTCGACCAAGAAGCGACGGCGTGACGTTGAGCCCCAACAGGGTCGAGCGGTCTTCGATGCGATGCCGAGCCCGGACGGTCTCGCCGATCATGGCGTCGGTGAGGCGACCCTCGAACCCCGCTTCGATCACCGCATCGACAAATTCTCCGGCAGATCGCAGCCGGCCGTTGTCGTGCCATCGAGCAAGTCCTTCGATGCCTTCAAGCGCACCCGTCGACGTACACATGATCGGCTGCCAGTGTGCGACGATCTGCTGCTGGTCCAGAGCCGCCGAGACGTCTCGCTTCAACGTCCTGCGATGGCTGGCTCGAGTGCGGGCCGCGTCGTCGAATACTTCGACATTTGAGGTCGAGCTCGCTTTTGCGGCGTACAGAGCCGCATCGGAACTTGCGAGCAGCTCTTCGGTGTCGAACTCACCGATCAGGCCGAACGCGACCCCGATACTGGCGCCGACGCTGCGCTTGACGCCCGCAAGTTCGAACGGAGCGGCGAAGGCACCGTTGACTCGTTCGGCGAAGGAATACGCCTCGGCGGCTGATCTGATGCCGAGAGCAGCGATCGTGAGCTCATCGCCACCAATTCGGGCAACGACATCAGACGGCCGAACATGAGCACGCAGCCGAGCAGCAGCCTGGATCAGAAGTTCATCGCCTGCCGCGTGTCCGAGTGAGTCGTTGACGGCCTTGAACCTGTTGAGATCGAGATAGAGCACGGCGATGTGTTCGGGTTGGGGGTCGCCTGGACGAACCTCGACCTTCTCACCTGCGAGGATCGCTCCGAGTTCGGCCACAAAGCCCGACCGGTTGAGCAGCCCGGTCAGCGAATCGGTGTTGGCTCGCTCGACAAGGTCCTCGTTCGATTGGTGGAGCTCGCTGACGAGCGTGCCGTTTTCTCGAGCGATACTGAGCCAATCCTCTGCAGACCGTCGCAGGATCATGGCAAGACCGAAGCTTGCCGCCATGGCGTAGAGCATCGTGGCGATGATCGCGGGAGCAACTGGTGAACCACTGAGGGCGAAGCCGATCACGCCAGTGACACCGAGGGGAATCTGGGCCAGGTAGAACAACGACCGGATCGCGGAGTTGACCACGACATTGCCGGCCATCGATCCGACGACGACGATCACCAGAAGCACCTGCCACGCGGGATCTTCCGGCATGGCCACGATGGTGACCGAGGCGAGCGCGATGCTGGCAATGGGGAGGGTGAACCGGAGGACTCCCTCGTTCAGGAGATATTGGTCGGGGTCATCCTGGCGGAGCGCCCAAACGTCCCGGACAATGGTGAAGACCAGGGATACCGACATGCCGATTGTCCACGTCAGCAATCCGGTGCGGGGGGCGTGGTTCCACAGCAACGCGGCAAACATCCAGATGCCGGGCAACGCAATTGTCATCAACAGGGTGTTCAGACGGGCGCTTCGACGGATCAGTTCGACTCGGCCAGCTGCGTCAGGTGGACGCGACTCCCCGGCGATCCCTCTCACGATGTCCGTCACCATCTACTTGGCTTCGGCGCGATTCGGGCTCGACTTGACCGATCGTCACCTCAGGGCGGCACCGGGCGCAAACCTCGGGACACTACGATCGCCAGCTGTGTCCCGAGTGTCCGCGTTGGCGAGCCATCTAACAATCACGCTGGGACTGGTCCTGGCCGTCAGCAGTTGTGCCAGCGATGGCCGAGATCTGGCGGAAGCTCAGGACTGGCAAACCACCACAACCCGACCACTTCCACCCACTTCGGCACCGAATCAGCAAGTCAGTGATTCAGGGTTGGCACTGACCAGTCCGGACTTCGAACCAGGAGGGGCTGCTCCCCTGCGGGCCCAATGTGCGGGCGAAAACCGCTTTCCGAACTTGTCGTGGACTGGAGTGAGCGACGATGCACAAGAGCTAGCCGTCACGCTCAGCGATCAAACCGATCCCGAGAACCCGTTGCTCGTCTGGATGATGGGCGGGATCGATCCATCGGTGCGCTCGTTGGACTCGGGCGTCATGGCCGTCGGCGGCTACGAAACACTGAATGACTACGGGCAGCCCGGTTGGGGCAGCCCATGCATCGAGTCGCTCGGGGCGGGCGAGCGGGATCTGCAGTTTCGGATCTATGTGATGGAGTCACCAACCGACGTTCAGGCGGGGGATCCCGGCAACGAGGCGTGGGACACCGTCACGGCGGCCGCGATCGACTCTGCCACCCTGCTCATGCGAATCGGCGACCCCGGCGCCAACCCTTAGTTCAGGTCGACGGTGACGACCGCAGGAGTTGACCGATTGTCGTGGAAATCCACTGAGATCACTTCGTACGCAACCGTCGCTGCATTTGGGAGTTGGTCGTCGACAAATGACGTTTGGTTGACGTCAAAGCTGTTGCCGTGGAACGCAAAATCTGCCCCGTCGACGCTTCGACGGATGGCGTATCGGGCGAACTGATAGTTGTCTGAGCTCGCGATCCAGTCCAGCCGAATCGTGTCGTCGATCCGCTCAACCTCAAGGCCGCGAACTGTCGATGGCGGCTCGAGGTCGGTCACTGCGTCGGCCATCGTCCAGCGTTGCTGATTGGTTCCATCAACGTGCTCGACAAGCAGGATGTACCAATACAGCCCAGCGGGCTCGACTCGTTCGTCGACGTAGCCAACCTCGGGGCCGCGATACAGAAGGTCAGCTTCGTCGAGCTCGGCCGAATCGGGTTCTGTCTCGCCGGCCCGATCGATACGAAACAAGGAGTAGATGCTTGCGTCGGCGGGGGCCGACCAGAAGAGTTGAATCGACTCCGCCGACATCGTGCCCCTGCCGAGCCACACTCCGCTGTTCCCGTCCTCCACTCCCCTGTCCTCTGAACTGCCATCATTCGGGCTGGGCCGAGCGGGTATCAGCGCAGAGCTCGAACCTACGATCGCTTCGGGTTCGACGACGGAGGTCGCTGAGGCTGGAACTTCGGTCGTCGGTACGGCTGTCGTCGGTGTAGCTGTTGTCGCGGCCGCGTTGCTGGCCGACGATTCCTGCTCCTCGCCGCCCGAACACGCAGTCAAGACGCCGACCAGCGCAAGCAGGCTGAGAACAATGCAACGGGCCTCGACACCGACCAACGTCATCGACCGAGATCGGCGCCCATCCGGGTCAAGCGGTCGGCCTGCGATCACTAGCCCACGATCGATGGGGCCGGGGGAGCCAGGATCCGGTCGGCCAATGCGAGCGCAACGCTGTCGTAGTTGACTCGCCATCCGGCGAAGCTCTCCCAAGCCTGATCTCGGTCGGCAACGAGGGGCACACCTGCCTCTTCGAGCCGGCCGAGTGCGGTATCGAACTGCGCTCGAGAGATCGAGATGGGATCGGACGGGCTCGGATTGTCCTGGTAATCGATGTCGAAGCTGTCGGCGACTCGCCGGAGGGCCAAGAAGCCGGTTCGGATCGCCAGAGGTGCCCAGTGATCAGCTGGCTGATTGACGACGCTCAACCGCAGCGCGGCAGTGTCGAGCACGCAGGCTGCCGCGCTGACCCAGGATCGAGTCGGCTCGGGAGAACGGAAGAACGCAAGGAACTGGAACGTTGTGTGGCTCTCCTCCAGATCGGCGAACCAGTTGGACCACTCGCGCCAGGTCTCTTCCATGTGAGGCAGAAGGCCGATCTGGTGGGCTCGCTGAATCGCTGTGACGGGATCACACGGGTTGCCTGCGAGTGCTTCGAGGCGAGTCACGAGCGTTTCTCGTGAGGTGAAGCGGCTGTAGATCGAAGGAAGGAACGAGATCATCAGGGCGATGATTTCGAGTCCGAGGATTCCCTGAGCGATACCGAGCAGGAGATATCCGAAACCATCCGAATTGCCGAATCCGAACGTGGTGAACGCCGCTCCCGAGAAGACAAGTGCATCAGTCCACGGTGTGAGACCGAAACCCCAATAGACAAATGAGGCGCCAAGAATCAAAAACCCAGCCCACACGAACGGCAGGGCAAGCAGGCTGGCTGGAGCCAAGCGAGAGAGCACTCGGTCGCGGGCTTCTTCTGACTTGATCCGAATAGCGGCCCAGCGGAAAGCGAATTCGACCGAACGGAAGAAGAACCTCGTGATGATCGGGTTTTCGGCTCGGGGGACCACCACCGTGCGAGCAGCAGAGAGCAACGTTCCGGTGACGACCACCGCTCCGAGCAGGACGGCGACGACGCGGAGGACAAGCACGTTTGCGATCCTAGGTGTTGGGATCGACCTCAGACGATGACGGAGACCAAGCCTGTGGTCATCACCATCGCAGCGATAACGATGGCGTAGATGTGGAGAAGGCGGGTCAGGGTCTGCTCGCTCATCTTGGCGAACGGGCTTTCGGGGATGTCGAGCGGAGCAGAAGGCGTGAGCGTTCGAGTCGTCGTCATGGACCCATGGTCGACCAGCCACAACATGGTGCCAGCGGGGAAGATCCCCGTTCGCGCCACTCGCCTTAGGGGACTATTTGGCTGGGTCGTCGGGCGCATCCGTCACCAGGTCGGCACGGCGCGGACGCGGCCCGGACTCGGCCAAGAATGCAACAGCCGGCTCGGAGTTGGGTCCCTCGTCCCGACTCCGAGCCAGCGTGATCCGGTGCGTTGGTTGCTTCCCTCCGTGCTTCCAACACACCATGATCGGCCATCAACATCGACAGCCGAGATTTGTCGTCTTGTGCCGCTTCACACCGAGAAGGCTCCCCATTTCAGTCTTCAGGGGAGATGACCAAGCCGGGTGCGTGTGCCCGTGTGAGGAGCCTCTCGATGTGGGCGGCGTTGCAAGGACCAGTAAAGGTGTCCAAACGAGATCGGTCTGTCAGCCCGCTGACACTTCACGCGTGACGATTGTCACAGCGTTCGTAGGGCTCCTACCTCGTCGTTCCGAACTGGGCCCACGAAACGAGGTCGCCGGACGCGAGAAACTCGCCACCTCGTCGCATCCAGCGTTCAGTTTCTTCGACATACCCAGGGTGTCCCGGATGGATCATCAACTCGATCGAACCCCAGGTGCGCAGACCGCCGAGTTCGCGAACCGTCAGGAACGTGTCCGCGTTCGTCATGAGATCCGGTGTTGTCAAACCGCCTCTTCGCATGAACCTCAGATGACTGGACTTCACGGTCTGAACCAGCCGGCTCGGAGCATCCACCCACAGATTGTGGTTGCCTCGGACTCGCCGAATATTGGACTCACGGGCCGTCCGCACGAGCGCACCTGCCAACAGAGGGTTGATGTGATCGAACTGATGAGAGTCGAGGTGGCTTGGCTCGATACCACGGCGGCGCGCTACTGCGATCTGACACCGCCACTCCTCTTCGAGCGCCGCCTTTGTCGACCGATCAATCCATCGGAGTGTTCGCACGCTCGCGTCGCCGAGTTCGCGACGTTTTCTTGCCCAGGCGTCACAGAACGGCGGAAACTCGCTGGTGTCGAGATGGAGGCCAACGTCGAGGGTGGGGTGCGCTTTCGCTAATTCGATCGCAGCGTCGGCGAACGGTGCTGTGATCAGCAACGTTGCGCTCGGGATCAGCCCAGCCTCGTGACCAGCGATGATCGCCTCGTTGATTTCAGTCGATGCTCCGAAGTCGTCTGCATTCACGATGATCATGAGCGCATCAATCCTCGGTGGGGCAGGCACCAGACGCCGAGTGAACGTCCGCTATCGATGACGAGCGCGGCGTTCCACGAGATCGTGACCAGAAGTTGGGCAATTGCCGCCCCCGTAATGCCCCACGCACTCGCGAAGAGGGCAACAAGCAGCACCATGACGATGGCATGAGAGGACATGATGCGTGCATAGGTAACGACGGATCCACAGGACGACGACAGGTAGCCGCACGGGCCCGTCATCCCCTCGACGAGGTGTGCCACCAGGAAGATGATCACCGCCGTGCGCGCAGCGGCGTAGTCCGGGCCGAAGAGTTCGAGAACAAGCCCAGAGAACACGATGCCGCCAACGAGGAAAACGACCGATGGCAAGAACGACATCCGGATGGCGTTGTCGACGATCGTCTGGCGAGCCTGTCGGGCTCCTTCACCGTCCAGAACTCGGGTGGCGCTCAGATTGCCGCTCACCAACGACTCGACAGCAGAAGTCGCGAGCCGACTCGGGCTGGCGGCACGTCCAGCAACCGCCAACAGACCTGCAGCCTCCACCCCGACGACGAGCCCGACGATCAGGACTCCGCTGAGATTTATGGCCGCGATGGCGATCTGGCTTGCGAACAGCAGCCGCGTCTCTGCCGTCGTTGTCTCCGTGACACGTTCAACATCGATATCCGCCGGCCGTTCGGCTGTTTGAGCACCGGCCGCAACGGACCGTCGAACGTCGCGTCGCTGCAGCAAAGCTCCAACAGCCACTGAGCCGACGAGGGCCACCAGCGCGGTCGTGGCAGATAGCGCATCGGCGGCGGCGAGCACAACGATGCCCGACCCGAACACCAGGGGTTGGCAGAGTTCGGTAATGACGGTGCCGTTCACGAAGCGGTGAAACGCCTGCTGCATCGCCAAGTACAGCGAAGCGATGGCCTGGGCCACGATCAAGAGCATCCCGACGAACCAGATCTGCGACGGTGCCCCAACGAATGAGGCCACCACGACGGCAGCGGCTGCGAGCACAATGCCTCGCAGAATCGTCAGCCGCTCTGACTTGGCCACAGATGCCAGGACGTAGCTGCGGGAACGAACCACGTTTTCGACCGGAAGATTCCGGACCGCAGCGAGTTCGAGACCACCGTTGGGCACCTTGGCCAGCAGTTCACCCCAGCCTCGAACGACAACGAAGCGGCCGTACGAACTGGTACCGAGCCAGCGCGCCAGAACGACCTGGAGCGCGAACCGCGTCGCGGTACCAAAGGCGCGCGAGCCAAACGCCAAAGCTGTCGATGACCGCAGACGTTTGGCCGAGACCGCAGAGGTCACGCGGTCTGATTTCCGATTGTCGAGTCAGCCCTGGTAGCCGGCGCGATCTTCCGGTGGCCGAATTCCGCCGAGAGAGCGGGATGCGGAATGCTCGGCCCACCGACACCACGGAAGCCAGGGAGCCGCCCGAGTTGTTCGCGCCGAATATGGGCCACGGTGAGCGGATCGATATCGCGACGTTCCGACATCGATGCCTTCGCATACCCCAGGGCGCGCGCCGCTGCGAACAGCAACGGAGGCCGTTCGGTCACCGCCATCTCGATCAGCTTGAGGGTCTCGAAGGAGGCAGGGTTTGCCAGGCTCCAGTCTCTGCGGCCGAGGGCGTATGCCGTTGCCAGCACCGATCGATCATCTCCCCGACCCATTTCTCGGCTGTGCTCATAGACCAGATCGTGCAAACACCTGGTCGCCCATCCACGAGCCCTGAGCTTGTAGCCGAGAAGCGCGTCTTCGCCGCCGTTGGCAAGTAGTTCGAATCCACCGATGGAGCGGTAGGCGGTTGCACGCAGCACGGCGGCTCCGCCCGGCACGGCGTTGCCACCGGCTCGGCCGAGCTTTCCGTTCGGAAGTCGATAGCGGCCGCCCACGAGCCCGAGCCTCGATTCTTTGCCAAAAGCATCGACAATGCGTTGGTAGTAGTCCGAGGGCAGCACCAGATCGGCGTCCAGAACGCCGACGAGGTCGTAGTCGTGTTCGGAGACAGTCGCCAGACCTGCCTCGAAGGCCAACACCTTTCGCCCAAACGAACGTCGAACGCCGTCGCTGTTGCTGCCCGCGTCGACTACCCGCATATAGGGCCGGGTCGAGGCCAGTCGGCGAGCGACCGGCCCTGTCAGGTCATCGGAATCATCATTGACGACGATCCACTTCGCCGGCGCGGTTGACTGCCGATCTATCGATTCGGCCAGTGTCTGTAGCGTCTCTGCCTCGTTGTATGCCGGAGTCACGATGACAAGCCGGCGTCCCTCCGTCATTCTCATTCGTCTCCCCTCAATTTCTTGTCCTCGCCCCCGATGCAAGTGCGATCCCCAAGACGGGAAACACCATCGACTCGGTCTCCACCACGGCTTCGGTAAGGCCGGTGAAGACCAACGTCACCAACAACAATCGGTTCACGAGCGGCACCGAAGAGGTACGGGCCCGGATGCCAAGAACGATCGCTACAGCGAACAACATCAGCCCGATGACGCCGGTGGCGAGCAGCAGCTCGAGCACGATCTGGTGGGCGTGTCGCGGGTACCACTGCACCAACCCATCGAGAACTGGCTCGGCCCAGAGCGTTTGGCCGGCTCCGAATCCATACCCGTGGAACGGCCGATCGGCGACGTAGTCGAGTCCGATCGGCCAGATTCGGGCACGGCCATTCACCTCGGCGAGATCTACATTCGCATCGTCTCGGGTGAAGTAGTTCGAGATGGGTCCAGCGGCCAGCGCAGCCAACAGCCCGATCGTCGCCGCCAGCCCGGTTGCCAACAACGCTCGATTCCTGGGCTCGGACCGAGCCACCGTGGCGACGACTGCTACCGCGAGAACAAGGGCAAGCGAGCTCCGAGTCCCCGAAGCGATGATCCCGACGACTCCGATTGCCCCGCCCACTGCGATCGGCCAGTTGGCCCGACGTTGTGAGAAGAGACAAAGAGCGAACACGGCGGTGAGTGTTCCGGTGCGAGCCAGGCTGGTCGGGCTGTCGCTCACCCCGGCCCAACGTTCTCCCGAGACTTCCGAAGCGACTTCAATGAATGCCGAGACGATGATCAGCAAGGTGCCAACGGCGACCATTGCCCGTGCGACGTTGGCCCATCCATGGCGGTGCGTCCAATGGAGGCCTGCCAGAACTCCCGTGGCGGAGAACAGCCACATGAGCGCCGTTCGAACCGGATCCAGCGACCAGACGACGGTGGCGAAACCCCAGAGGAAGAACGCGCCGAGCGCCAACACTGCTGGCTGGCGAAAGAGGTCTTGTACTTCCGTCGAGATAATCGCAAGCCCCAGCACCGGCACGCAGACCGCGATGAGGACGACCCACTTCACAAGGTCGCGACCAGTGTCGTTGGTCAGACCGATCTGACCGAAGTCGACGTCGACTGCTGCGACGAAGAGAGCAAAGAAGCAAAGCGAAAGCACATCGATGATCGACACCGGAACTCGACGCGCGACAACCGCGGATTTCGGAGATGGACGCCGCGGTGTTTGGGGACGGTCGACCAAGCGAAGCCCTGGGTCCGCCGCAATCGCCAGTTGAGTTGCTTCGAACACGCCCGTCTTCACTCGACCATCACCACACCCAACACGGGAAGGTTGGCTCGCTCGAGATCATCGAGCTGTCGTCGCAACGAATCCATCGGCGTGATGCCTCGATGCGCGGCCAACACCACCGCATCGCAGTGGAAGGCTCGACGGGGAAGACCATGGACCGAGCGGGCGTATCGTCCAAGATCGACGAGGCAGGCTGGGTGTCCGTCTTCGTCCTCGGTGAGGTCAATCACCGGGCAACTGCCGTTCTCGACGAAAAAGCCCGGGTAGTCCTTGTCGAGATACGCCGCGAGACGGTGCGCGATTAGTTCGTGATCCTCGACGTCGTTCCACCACATCCCGATCACCTGATTGTCGGGAGCGGTCGCCAGCGCGTCGCTCAGTCGATGGTCGGTGCTGCCGTCGACGAGCGCACCTGCCTGCACCCGCCCGAGCACATCGAGGCCGAGGAGTTCTTCGGGCTGCCATTCGGAACGAACAACGCCCCGTTCGCGATCGAACCAGACGGCGATGGTCGACGCCAGAACGCCCGCAAGAAGTGCGGCCAGAGCAGGAACAACAAGACTGCCGGTCGAGGTCTCCCCGACGACGATCTCGGCGGGTGAGGTGATCAACAGCTCGGCTGTTGGCCCGCTGAGTTCGAGCTCTCGATCGAACCGCTGGTTGTCGATTGATTGCTGTTCCTGTTCAAGGTCGGCAATCCGATTGTCGAGAATGCCGCGTTCGCTGTTGATGATCCTTCGCTGATCATCGAGGGTGAAGTCGTACTCCACATCGAGTTGCTCGGCGATCACAAGCAGTTCTGTGTCGAACGCCACCATCTCGGATCGGGCTGCCTCGACCGCGATCGTGATTTCGTCGAATCGCTCGTTGAGAACATCCAGCTCAACTTGCCGTGTCTCAGCCGTCACGATCCCCTGCTCATCGATGGTGGCAAGGGCAAGGGCGTTGGCCGCTTCAAGGGCGGCCGCCTCAGAACTGGCAGACACGGTGACCTCGACGAGGAACGTGCCGTCGAGTTCTACCGAGGACACTTCGAGCGGCCCCGAGTCGAGGTCGGCTGCGACCTGATCGATTCGGTTTTGGTCGAGTACCCCGCTCTTGAACGCATCGAGCGTGGCGACGTGGCGCGGCCACTCGGCGTTGTTGTTCAACCCAACCCGCACGACCGCAGACGGCGATTCCGAGACCGGGGTGCGGGTCTGCAGGAACACGACCGCACCCGCGACAAGGGCCGCAGCGACAATGAGCCAGCTCCATTTGATGAGTGATGGGAAGACACTGCCAAGTGGTTGACGACGAGCTTTCATGGGCATTGCTCCTCTGAGACGTGCAAAATCTGGCGATAGAAGTCGAGCGTGTCGATGGCGTTGTCGGCCATCGACGGGAACGAAGGGGCCGGGCTTGGCGGCTCGTCGGAGGCGACAACCGATCGGAGAGCCGCGGTGAAGTTCGGGTCGTCGATGGGAGGCAGCAGCGTGACCCATGACCCGAATTGTTCGTGAAGGTCCTGCATCGCCGGCGAAGTTGTGACGGCAACGCGGGTCCCGATGGCCAACGCATCAACCACCACGCCGCTGTTGAGATGGTTTCGATACGGCAGAACAACGACATCCATGGCACGTAGATAGGTGAGGTACTGCTGTGACATGAGCGGTTCGAGGCGAACGATCGGACCTTCGTTCACCTCGCAACGGCGGACGAGCTCAGAGGGAATGAGTCCGTCGGCATCATCCCCGGCAACGACCAACCTGATCGGCGGCTCGGTGGCAACGAATTCGTCGTGGTTCTTCAACGCCGTCTCGATGAGCTCGACGATCTGTTTGTACGGATGGATGCGGCCGATCGAACCAACAAGCCTGAGGTCGTCCGGCAAGCCGAGACTCCGGCGGGCGTCGGCCCGACTCGCGAGTTGCTCTGGTTCGATGACCGA
>CALHCB010000049.1 GCA_937930695.1 uncultured Acidimicrobiales bacterium
CGTCACGGCCGTCCCCTATTCTCCCTACAGGGGACAGGGGGTCTCCCCGATTCGGTGGATGGAGGGTCGTCGTATGGTGATTCTTGTCAACCGAACACCCCAAAGCGACCCCATCAATGGAGGGAATCCAAACCATGTCAGACGCAAACCATCTCCTCGAAAATCTGCTCGGCAAACTCATGAGCGACGACAACGCCGCTCTGTCCTACTCACAGGGTCCTGCTGAGTACCTCGCCACCGAGGTCGGCGATGCCGATCTCGCTCAGGCGAATCTTGGTGACGTGATCAGCAACGCCACCAACTCACTGTCTCTGGCTCCGGAAACGACCGAGACGATCTTCGCAGCAGCGCCTGCAACTGCCGCCCCGGCAGCAGCTCCCGCTGGTGCATCCGGTGGCGGAGCCGCCCCCGCCCCCGCCGCCGCGGCCCCCGTCACCCTCCAGGACGTTGAGCAGAACTTCACGAGCGTCCTGACCGAGGTCCACGGTGGCAACACCGAGTTCACCGAGAACATCGTCGACAACGGCACCGAGTTCGACATCGAGCTCGACGACATCGAAGTCGGTCCTCACGGTGAAGTCGACCTCGAGATCGACAACGAGGTCACCAACGCAAACGCACTTGGCGAGGGCAGCGTTGCTGCCGGCGAAGATGCCACGGGTGTTGCAACCGGTGACGGAGCGATCGCTACTGGTGGGAATGTCTATGACAGCCAGCAGAACAGCGGCGACGATGCGCTGCAGATCGCTGGCAACAACGACGGTGTCGCGATCGCCGGAGGAAACTCCGGAATCGCAGCCAACGGTTCGGTCGACGATGCCATTATCGGTAACGACAACACCCAGGTCGGCCAAGCCGATGTGGTTGTTTCTGGTGACAACAACGCCGTCACCAACGTCGAGGGCTATGACAACAACGTCGGAAGCAACATCACCGAGGTCAACACCGGTGGCTACTACAGCGGCGGCGACGCCGTTGTCGGCAACAACAACGCCACGATCCAAGGTTCAAGCGACGTCAACGCCAGCTTCGGCTCCGGCGACGTCGTTGATGTCAGCGGCGCATCCTTCGACAACTCGAACGTGAACTTCGGAGACGGCGGCGTCGTGCAAGACAACGACACCACCACCGAGTCAACGATCTCCGGGTCGTTCAACCAGGACAACGATGTCGAGGTCTACACCGAGATCGACACCGACGTAACGCTCGATCAGAGCATCAACGACTCATCGAACTTCACTGACAAGTCAGACAATGAGTTCGACGAGTCATTCAACACGATCGACACCGAGATTGATGCCGACGACCACGCCACGGTTGAGGATGTCGAGATCATCGACTGATCAGGGCAACTGCTCAGAAGACCACTGAGTTGGTCGACCGGGTAGTGTCAAACGAAGAACACCTGCTTACATGGGTCCCGGCTGAGCCGGGGCCCATTGGGCGTATTCTGCTCAGAGATTGCTGAGCAGATTGTCGGTCGACGGAGAGGGACAACATGACGGGTCAGGACCTGCATGCAGACGTTCGATCCATGTTGGGATTGGCGTCGCAAGCCACGGCTGCGTACGACCGTGCCGACCTGGGCGAGCGAGTGAGCCGCCTTGCGGCCAATGTTGGTGATCCGAATGTCCAGGTTGTCGTTGTTGGTGAGTTCAAACAGGGCAAGAGTTCGCTGATCAATGCCCTGGTCAACGCCAAGATCTGCCCGGTCGACGATGACATCGCCACGGCGGTTCCCACCGTCCTACGCCATGGCGAGGAGAAACGAGCCTTTGCCGTCGTGCAGCCAGTTCTCGTGGATGGTGGACCACCTCCTGAGGGATCGGAAGAACGTCGAGAGATTCCGTTCGATCAAGTTCCCGCCTACGCAACAGAAATGGGGTTGGTCGACACGTCGGTCGTCGTCAAGGGCGTCGAGATCGATTTGCCTCGCAAGCTCCTGGCCCAGGGCCTCAGCTTGGTGGACACACCAGGTGTTGGTGGCCTTGGTTCAGCCCATGCCACTGCCGCCCTCGGTGCGCTCTCAGTTGCCGATGCTGCCATTTTCGTGAGTGATGCCTCTCAGGAATTCACCCGGGCTGAGATGGACTTTCTCGCTCAGGCGCAAGATCTCTGTCCTGGTGTTATCTGTTTGATGACCAAGACGGATTTCTATCCGGCGTGGCGACGCGTGCTCGACATCAACCGGGGCCACCTCGAGCGGCTTGGCTTCGACGTACCGATTCTTCCGGTTTCGTCGATGCTTCGCGCTGAAGCAGTTCGTCGCAATGATCGCGAGCTGAATCAGGAATCGGGCTTTCCGGAACTCGTCCGAATTCTCACCAACGACATCGTTGCTGGGGCAAACAACCGCGAGCGGTTGCGGGCCAAGCAAACGGTCATGGATATCTGTGACCAACTGGCCGGCCAGTTCGAGGCCGAGCTCTCCGCCCTCAATGACCCCGAGAAGGCCAACGAACTTCTCGAACAGCTGGAGCTGGCCAAGCGGCGGGCCGACACGTTGCGTGGTCAGGTGGCCAAGTGGAGCACCACGCTCGCCGATGGCGTCGGCGATCTCACGAGCGACATCGACTTCGACTTTCGTCAGCGGATGCGTCGCATTACCCAGGAAGGTGATGCGGCGATCGAAAATTCCGATCCTCTCGACACCTGGGCGGAATTCGAGCCGTGGTTGGTCAATCGTGTCTCCCACGAGGTGGTGTCCAACTACCGGTATCTCACCGAACGTTCTGCGACGCTGAGTGCTGACGTCTCCGAACACTTCGAGATCGACGGTCAAGCTCTTGTTGGACAACTCGACGTCCACAATCCGACGAGTGTGCTCGAAGGTGTGCAGGTCGAGCCGTCTGTCGACCTGACCGCAGTCACCGTCGGCAAGAAGGGGATGACGATGCTGCGAGGCTCGTACTCCGGCATGCTGATGTTCACCGTGCTCGGCGGGCTTGCGTCTGCTGTGGTCCCGCCACTCGCTCTCACGGTGGCTGCACCGGCGGTTGGGCTCGTGATGGGGCGTGGAGCATTGAAAGATGAAAAGACTCGACAATTGGCCAAGCGTCGAAGTGAGGCGAGGAACTCGATGCGTCGCTACTGCGATGAGGTGAGTTTCCAAGTCAACAAAGACAGCCGCGACACACTGCGTCGAGTCCAGCGACAGTTACGGGATTACTACAGCACCCGGGCCGAAGAGCTGCACAAGTCGACAACCGAAGCCCTCAAGGGAGCGACCGAAGCGGCCAAGATCGGGCAGTCTGAGAAAGGATCTCGGATTCGTGATATCGAGGCTGAGCTTGGACGTATCAAACAGCTGCGTGACAAGGCGACAGCCTTGAAGACGACCGTCAGTGGCCCGGCGCCGTCACCAAGCGGTGCGCGTGCATGACGCTCGTTGAGCAATCTCGTCAGATCCTCGTTGATGCCCAACAGGTCTTCGCCGGTCATCCCGATGCCGAATCACTCGGTGGTGCCCTCGAGCGCCTCGATGGCCCGCTTCGTGTGGCGATCGCGGGCAAGGTAAAAGCGGGGAAGTCGACGCTTCTGAACGCGTTGGTGGGCGAACGACTCGCGCCAACCGATACCGGTGAGTGCACCAAGATCGTCACCTGGTACCGAGACGGCCACACCTACCAGGTCCTCATTCACCCAACCGATGGGTCAGCCCCGGTGCAGGCCCGTTTCCATCGAGACGATGGTGCGATTGAAGTTGATTTGGCGAATCGCGATGCGATGGAGATCGAGCGACTCGATGTCACCTGGCCCTCCAGTGGGCTGCGCAAGCTGACGCTCATCGATACTCCGGGTGTTGATTCGTTGACCGACGGGATCGCGACTCGAGCCTTCGAATTTCTCGACCCTGAGGATCGGGGAACTGCGACCGACGCCGTGCTCTATCTCATGAAGCACATTCACTCTTCGGACCTCCGCCTTCTGGAAGCGTTTCACGACGACTCCGTTGCAGAACCAAATCCGGTCAACGCCGTTGCGGTTCTGTCCCGAGCCGATGAGATCGGTGCAGGACGCCTCGACTCGATGGCTTCGGCTCGCCGAATCGCCAAGCGCTATGGCCAAGACGGGCGGATGAAGCGTCTCGTGCAAGTCGTGGTGCCGGTGGCCGGGCTGCTGGCTGAGACTGCAGAGACACTGACTGAGTGGGAATTCAAGGCACTGCGCCAACTGGCGGATGCGCCGTCCAAGGAGCTCGAGCCGTATCTACTCTCCGCTGATCGATTTGTGGAGGCTCGCCCCGAGACGCCGCTGACTTCGCTGGAACGCGAGCAGTTGTTGGGTCGCTTTGGCCTGTTCGGTATTCGGCTTTCGTTGGCTCTTCTTCGCCGTAACGTCGTGACCTCGAGTGTCGAGCTCGCTGATGAGTTGGTGAGTCGGTCCGGTCTTGTCGAACTTCAGACGTTGTTGACGACGTTGTTCGTCGATCGTGCCGATGTCTTGAAGGCTCGTTCCGCCCTTCTTGCGGTTGAACGCCTGTGTGTCGACAACCCGGATCATCCGGGGGCTCGAGATCTCCTGCTTTCGATCGAACGAATCATGGCCGGCGCCCACCCGTTCAACGAGCTGAGCACGCTCGCCGCGGTGCGTAGCGGATGGATCAAGGCAAAAGACGAGGATCTGCGATCTCTCGAGCGTGTGCTTGGGAGTTCCGGCACGGCGTCCTGGCAACGTCTCGAACTCGACGAAGCAACGGCACCCGACGCCGTGCGGGCCACGGCGATTGAACAACTGGGCCGATGGCAGCGTCTGGCCGAGAATCCGTTCACCACCCACGACCTCGTGACTGCGGCCAGAGTTGCGATCCGCACCCTCGAGGCGCTGATCACCGAATCAATGCCAACCAATCACTAACCCGCCCAAGAGCGAGCCGGCTCTGTCGTCAGATCGGCACCCTCACCGCTCGCTCAGCCTTCGAAGTCCAAGTCGAGCGGGTCGGCACCATCGGCGTCATCTTCGAAGTCGACCGAGAACAGATCCCCGCCCTCTTCGAGCAGGTCATCGCCGCTCTCCAGTTGGTCGAATCCGTCGTCGAATTCGGGCTCGGGGTTGAACGCTGCAGCCTCAGGCATTTGTGGCACGTCGAACTCGTCGATTTCGTCGTCGAGGGTGAAATCATCGACTTCTTCGCCCGCCCCGAAGTGGGTGCCTTCGTCAGCAGCTGGTCCATCAGCCAGGATTTGCGCGCCATCGATGTCAAGATCGCTCGGATCATGATCGATGCCCGCTGTTGCCGCATCAACTGCTGCGTTTGGTTCGTGGTCCTGTGGCGTCTCGCTCTCGCTGGGAGCAAAGGCGCTGGGGTCAGGGCTCACCTCGGCAAACATGCCGAACGCGTCGAGTTGAGGATCAAGATCAGTTTCGGGAAGGTCACCTGCCTCGAACGGCACGGGTCCAACTCGGGTGACCACGGGCGCCAGAGCATCGGCAGTGGCGAGGGGAGCGGCGTCTGCAAAGTGGCTCAGGGCAGTTCCGAAGAGGTCCGCAGGGACGTCGTCGAATCCGGCTTCGGCCAGTGCAGAAGAAGGATCGACGCCCGAATCGGGGTTGGCCAGTAGGCCGTCGATGGCATCTCGAAGGGTCACGTCGTCAATGTAGACGTGACCATGGACACGATCCATCGGGGATGTCCCCCTACCACCCTAGGGAAGTGACGGAACATACGAATTGGAGCGCTTACGTCTGATTCACAGTGGCCCTCTATGATGTGAAAACTGTCTGGAGGGACACACCACCCGTGACGTATCAACTCGGCATCGATTTAGGAACTACCTACACCGCAGCAGCGGTGTACCGGGAGGGCCGAGCGAGCATTTGCGCGCTCGGTGGACGCGCCGCGTCGATCCCTTCGGTTGTGCTGCTGCGTGAGGATGAGACGGTCTTGACCGGCGATGCCGCAGTACGGCGCGCCATCACAGAACCCGAGCGAGTAGCTCGGGAGTTCAAACGTCGTTTGGGCGACTCGACACCGATCATTGTCGGAGGCACTCCGTACTCCGCGGAAGCGCTGTCGGCTCGTTTGTTGCGATCGGTCGTCGACCAGGTGACCGAACGCGAAGGTGAAGCGCCGAATCAGATCGCGCTGTGTCACCCGGCGAACTGGGGTCAGTTCAAAATCGATCTGCTTGGTCAAGCCGTTCGCCTCGCCAATCTTGATTCGGACAAGGTCACTTTTCTGACCGAGCCCGAGGCGGCCGCCATCTCTTATGCGGCTCAGGAGCGGGTCGATCCTGGTGAAGTCGTCGCGGTGTACGACCTCGGCGGCGGAACATTTGATGCTGCGGTTCTCCGTCGAACCCAGAACGGCTTCGAGATTGTCGGCAAGCCCGAAGGTATTGAGCGGCTCGGCGGCATCGATTTCGATGCCGCGGTCTTTGCACACGTCACCCGCTCTCTTGACGGAGCTATTCAACAACTCGATCCCGACGATCCTGCAGCCCAAGCTGGTGTTGCTCGTCTTCGGGCCGATTGTGTTGATGCCAAAGAAGCACTGTCCTCAGATACTGATGCCACGATCCCGGTGCTGTTGCCGAACGTGCAGACCGATGTTCGC
Source organism: uncultured Acidimicrobiales bacterium (assembly GCA_937930695.1). GTDB lineage: Bacteria > Actinomycetota > Acidimicrobiia > Acidimicrobiales > SZUA-35 > CALEWY01. The sequence continues at coordinate 6,557 of CALHCB010000049.1, forward strand.
ATTACTCGTCGCGAATTCGAATCGCTGATTCGGCCGTCGCTTGTTGACTCGATCGAGGCAATGCGGCGGGCACTTCGCTCTGCCGGTGTCGAGCCATCCGACGTGAGCCGAGTCCTTCTTGTCGGCGGATCAAGCCGGGTTCCCCTGATCGCCCAGCTTGTCTCGTCCGAGCTTGGACGCCCTGTCGCTGTCGATGCTCACCCCAAGCATGCGATTGCCCTTGGTGCAGCGTTCGCTGCAGGTGGTGCCCTGGCCCAGGTCGACCCTGGTCCTGCAACAGTGATCGACTCCGCGCCGCTTCCCGACGCTGCACCACCCGTTCCTGCGGCGGCACCCCCGATGCCCGCAGCGGCACCCGTTGCTGAGACACCTGGCCCCGCTGCGGTCATTCCTCCAACACCGGCGCCGGAACCTCCCGCTCCAGCACCGCCGGTCGCAACTCCACCCGCGCCGACACCTCCGACCCCCGAGCCAGCACCGCCGGTTGCTGCACCTCCAACACCCGCGCCAGAACCGATTGTGGCGGCGGCCCCCGCTCCTGTGCAGGCCCCACCACAAACCGTTGCGGAGATCCCCGGAGCAGCTCCCGCAGTGGCGGCGAGCGCTCCGTCTGGTGGAAATCGCAACGTTCTGATCGGGGCGCTGGTCGGCGTGCTCGCCGTGCTCGGCATTGGTGGCTACCTCATCTTCAGCGGTGGGGAAGGGGGCGAAGACAACGCAGCTGCTGGCGCCACGACGGTCGCGGCCTCCGCAGAGACGACGACAACAGTGACGGTGTCCACCACGACCACCGAGGCCACGACCACAACCGAGGCCGGTCCATCTGACTCCGACATGAGCGCCTCGGGCATTGCCGCGGTGAGTGCGGTGGCTCCCGATCTCGATGTCACGGTGATCGACGGCACGCTCACTGTCGAGGGAACAGTTGAGGATGAAAACGTTGAATCGGATGTTCTCGCAGCCGCTGGAGCGGTCGTTGGCGTCAACGACGTGCAGAATCTCTTGACGGTGCTGCCCGAGGATGAGCGATGTGGGGACACAGTGCAGAGCATCGATCGTTGGGCCTGTATCACCGAGGTGACCTACGACGGCACCACGATCTCCGCCACCTACGACTTCGACAATGCCGGCGAAAATCTCAGCATTGGCAGTGGCTATCACCTCCACTTCTTCAGTAGCTCGGTTGAGCCAGCAACTGCCGGTGCAGGTGGCGACGCTTCGAGCGGCGGCGGCTCGTGGAAGGTTTGGGATACCCCAGACACATTCTCTGCCAGCCCCAACGAGTTGGGTGGACTCCCGGAGAAGCTGTGCGTACGGGTCGCGACACCGCGCCACACCCTGGAGAATCTCGACTCCGGAAACTGCTTCACGATCGTTGACAACAGCTGAGGACAGCTGTGGTGGCGCACGGGAATTGGGAAGCAGGGCCGCGCCACTGCCAGGATGTCGCCCGTGATTGTTCCTGAACGTGTCGAATCAACCGACGGCGTTTCCATCGCCGTGTATGACTTTGGTGGCCCAACGGCTCCTGAGACACCCCTGCTGTTGCTCTCTCACGCGACGGGCTTTTGTGGGGCGGTGTGGGGACCGATTGCCGAGCATTTGACGGACACGTTCCGTTGCGTCGGACTCGACTACCGAGCACACGGGAGCTCACCCATTCCTGATGGCCTCGACCTGCACTGGCGGGGCATGGGCGAGGACTTGCTTGCGGTGGTCGACAGCATGCCGAACACTGGTCCTCGCTATGCAGCTGGGCACTCGATGGGCGGTGCAGCAATCGCGATAGCTGAGCTCGCTCGCCCCGGAACTTTTGATCGAGCGTGGAGTTTCGAGCCGATCCTGTTCCCCGCCAGGGACGAGGAGCCGGCAGAATCGGGCGAAACCGTCCACAAGGCGCCAATCGTCGACAATGCGCGACGGCGTCGAGCCATCTTTGACTCCAAAGATGCTGCGTTCGAGCGGTATGGCAGCCGACCTCCCCTGTCCTTGCTGCACCCTGATGCTCTGCGGGCTTATGTCGATGGCGGATTCGAGGAGCTGGCGGATGGAACGGCCAAGCTTCGCTGTGATCCGGAACACGAGGCGCAGGTCTATGAACACTCGATCTGCGGCGCATATGAACGCCTTGATGAGGTGACCATCCCGTTCCTTGCCGCAGCAAGCGGTGATGGTGCGTTGCCCGCGGAGGCTGCCGTGGAGATCGCGGCCAATTTCGAGGCCTTCACCCTGAAGGAATATCCGGACTTGACCCATTTCGGTCCGTTGGAGCAACCAGAACGTATTGCGGACGACATCCGCGAATGGCTTCTCGCCTAGCTAGCTCTCGTTCACATCAAACGGCGTTTCCAACACGACCCGCTCATCCGGCGCCTTGGCCAGCACCTCAGCGACATAGCTCGAAACGGCTTCTTCGAGCCCGACGTCGTGACCGGCCTCTTCGGACAAAAACCAGAGATGGTCGAGCACCTGGTGGTAGATCTCGGGATCGACAAGTCGAGCGCGAAGTTCAGCAGGGACCGCCGCAATCGTCGGCTCGTATCGTTCGGTGAGCCAGCGATAGGCGACGACTGCCTCGGGAAGCTCTCGTCCTTCGACATGAGATGCCCAGGCGCCAAAGCTGCTGATGGCTCCGAGTAATCGACGAGCCTGGTTTTCACCGGTCTCGATGCCCGTGAGTTGCTTGATCTGGCGCCGATGGTGACCTTCATCGACCACGCGAGGGCGGAAGCGGACGCGATTGGATCCCTCGCTGGAATCGACGAGTTCGATCTCGGTGGTATCGAAGCCCAAGTCGTTCAATCGTTGAAGTCGCTCTCGGATTCGCCACAGTTCTTCTGGCCCGAGAAGGTCGGTTGCGGTGAGCTCTCGCCAGAGTTCGTCGTATCGCCGTTGGAGATCGTTGACGACTTCGACTGGGTCGACCGTGGGTTCGAGCTTGCCCATGGCTTCGAGTTCGAACAGGCCACCCACGATGTTCTCGACCGCGATGTCGAGATCGTGTCGTCGTTGGCCGTCGCTGAGTTGATTGTGGAGTTCGCTGGTTTCGGTGTCGACGACATAGGCGACAAGAGCACCCGCATCGCGACGAAACAGCGCGTTGCCGAGAGAGCAGTCTCCCCAGTAGAAGCCGGCCAGATGAAGGCGGACCAAGAGAATGACCAGCGCGTTGATGACACCATCTTGTAGGCCATGCGGACTCGCTCCTGCGAACAGATGCAGGTAGGGGAGCGAGTACGGCAGATGCCGAGTGATCAGAATTGCGTCGAGCGGTTCTCCGTCTGCGGTCACTCGTTCGTCGGCAACGCCCACGAGCCGAACGACGGGAAGACCAATTTCCTTCAAATGTTCTAAGAGTCGGTACTCACGGTGAGCTAGCTCAGACGAGAGTTCCTTGCAGGCAAAGAAGTTGCCCTCGTGGTCGATGAATCGGACGACATGGCGATGACGCCCTCGTGGCAGGCGTACCGCGAGCTCGTCAGGCCATTCCTCCAGTGGCAGGGCCCATGGGAGCTGCAAGAAGTTCGGCTCCGGCTCTTTCGACGTCTTCAGGGTGAGGGCGACCACGTGTTGGGAAGGTAGCCCTTCCATGCCAGTCTGGTGCCGTGATCACCAAACTTCCTGATGCTCCGAACGTTGCTGCACCGGATCCCTTTGCCGGACCTGATCATCCCATCCGCAAGGTCACACGGCAGGTCGCATTCGACGGCGAGGCCGCATGGACAGCGGGGCGAGCCGACAAGATGGCAGGTCTGTTCAACGACATGGCCGCTGGTTGGTCAGCCGGGAAAGATTCCGAGGTGCGGGCCATGCCAGTGCTCGATGCCCTTGCGCGAGGTGAGGTCAACCTTGCGGGAAGTTGGTTGGAGGTCGGTTCTGGCACGGGCGCCGGGGCGGTGGCACTCCACGGTTCGGTCGATCGCCTGATTTGTTGTGATCTCGCTGCGGAGATGTTGGCGAATGCGCCTGCCGAGCTTGCCCCGAGAGTGCAGGCAGACGCGTCGAGGCTTCCCTTTGCGGGAGCGCAGTTCGATGCCATCTTGATGATCAACATGCTGCTGTTCCCGCTCGAGGTCGATCGCCTCTTGGCTCCCGAGGGTCGGCTTGTGTGGATCAACACGTTGGGGGATCAGACACCGATTCATCTTCCGGCGCAAGATGTTCTCGCCGCCCTGCCAGGAGACTGGACGGGTATCACGGCACGAGCAGGAACGGGCTTCTGGGCTTCGCTCCGTCGGGCGTGATCAGGTCCGGCCAGTGATGGCCAGGAAGCGAGCCCACCGATTTCGTTGCGGTCGCAGATCTGAAAGTCGGGCCCTCGCCACGCCACCGCGACCAGTGCTCTGGGCCTGACACCACACGAGCGCACTGACTGTGGTGGCGACATCAGCTGGTACGTGCGTGAGCCCTACTGCGCCGGCGAGGTCTGAGGCATGGACGTGCCACTCATTCGCGGCCGCGCCGAGGTGCAGGCCGACCGTGGCCGTTCCGAATGGGTACCCGAAGGGTCGGTCCCACAACTCCGGGTCAGCCATGACCCGATCGAGATAGCCATCTGCGGCGTCGACGAAGAAGGAGATCGCCTCTGGCCCAGTCAGTGCTCGTCGCTCGTGGACCTCCAACTCGTTCTGATCGGCCAACTCGTCGACCGAAAACGGTGGTTCGAAGTCATCAATCAACGACCGGTCGAGCCACTGGTGATACCAGTCGGTGACCGCGGCGAGGTGGCGGGCGAGTTCGCCGGCAGACCAGTCGCCACAGGCTGTTCGATGCCAGTCTTGATCGTTCATCGCCGCGGCGAACTTGGCGATCGACGTCACGCCGTCTCGATAGGCCTCGACGACGGATCCTGCGGAGGGTGCGCCCATCGTCAGGCAGTTGCGGCCAGTACCGCCGAAGCGGCAGCCCGTCCAGAAAGATAGGCGCCTTCGACTTTGGGGCCGCCGAATGCGTCACCGGCGAGTACGAGGTGGCCGGGGGAGGTGGCAACGGTGAGCGAGCGATCGGGCCATGGTGTCACTGGGCCGGCGTACCGCCACTTCTTGACCTGAACGTCTTGGATCGTGACCGAGCCGAGGATCTGTTCAGCCGATGGACGAAGCTCGGCCAGGATTTCTTCGTCGCTGAGCGACCACAGGGACTCAGAGCGTTCATGCGAGGCATGGAATGTGACGGCAGGCAGCGGGCTGGCACCCTTGGCCGCGTTGTCGGCGACGAAACTGAAAGTCGGTCCGTCCGGCGTTTGCAGGGCTCCCGCCGGTCCGAGATCGGGACTCCCGTCAACTGTCGCGAGTAGTCCGATGACGGCGTGGTAGCGGATGGAGCGCACGTCGTCTGCGATCGCAGGGTCGAGGGCGATGCCGCCGGCATCGAGGATGTCGAGTGTTTGGGGAACCGGCGAGGTCACGATGACGTTCGACGCGAGATCCACGTCGCGACTGCCTCCCTCGTAGATCAACGTGAAGGAGTCGCCGACCGGCACGATCGACTGAACACGATGGCGAGTGACCACCGTGACGAGCGGTTCGCCGTCGAGCGTCAGCCCCTCGAATTCTCTTGCCAGGTATTTGGCCAGCTGATTCATGCCGCCGTTTGTGCAGTATCGGGGATAGCCGTCGGCCGGGTCCTCAAACCCTCGGCACCACTCATTGATGATGCCGGCGTTCTGCCAAAGCTGGACATCGGCGATGAATTCCGAGGACCGGGTGGTGAAGAACTGTGCACCGTGATCGAGTACCGCGTCACCGATTCGTCGAGTGGCCAGTCGGCCGCCCACGCTTCGACCCTTGTCGACAACGAGAACGCGCTTGCCTGCTCGTCCCAGGTCTCGAGCCGCGATCAGACCCGATAGCCCGGCTCCGACGACAACGGTTCGATCGGTGGACGGACGAACAGCTGACGGATCTGCTTGCTGGCTCATCGGCGTGACCCTAGTGCTGAGAGGGATCGTGGCGGTCATAGGTCACTGCGTTGTCTACGAAAGCGTGTTGTCGACAAATAATCTGGTCCGAGCGGTTGGTGACTTTTCACGATGCGGGAATGATGGTGGCATGTCGCGCATCTTGGTCACAGAAGTCATTGCTGACGATGGGTTGGACCTTCTTCGTTCCGCTGGTCATGACGTTGACGTGCAGGTCGGACTCGACCCCGACCAGCTTCTTGCGGCTATTCCTGGCGCTGCTGGGCTGATCATTCGGTCTGCCACCACAGTGACAGAAGAGCTGCTCGACGCTGGGTCTGAGCTGCTTGTGGTCGGCCGAGCCGGCATTGGCCTCGACAACGTTGACGTCTCGGCCGCGACCAAGCGTGGTGTGATGGTGGTCAACGCGCCGCAATCGAACATCATTTCGACAGCGGAACAGACAATGACGCTGATCCTGGCCCAGGCTCGGAACACGGCGCAGGCCGATGCGGCCATCCGCGGCGGCCGCTGGGAACGATCGAAGTGGACGGGGACCGAACTCCACGGGAAGACCCTCGGCATTGTTGGTCTTGGCCGCGTCGGTGCACTCGTGGCCCAGCGAGCCTTGGCTTTCGGTATGAAGCTCATCGCCCACGACCCGTTCGTCTCTGCCGAGCGCGCTCGCCAGCTGTCGGTTGAGCCCGTCACCCTCGATGAACTCGCGGCAAAGGCCGACATCGTGACGGTGCATGTCATCAAGACTCCAGAGACCATGGGCTTGATCGGCGACGACTTTCTTTCGAAGGCCCGTGACGGCATTCGCATCATCAACGTGGCTCGCGGCGGCGTGGTCGATGAGGAAGCATTGGTCCGAGGGCTCCAGAGCGGCCGGGTTGGCGGAGCCGGACTCGACGTCTTTGCGAACGAACCACTGGTTGACTCGCCGCTGACGAAGTTCGACAGCGTCGTGTTGACACCTCACCTTGGAGCATCAACACACGAAGCCCAGCTCAAAGCAGGTGTAACGATTGCCGAACAGGTGGCGCTCGCCCTCTCCGGCGATTTTGTTCCCTTCGCCGTGAACATCGACGCTGCGGAAGTTGCGGCAACGGTGAAGCCGTTTCTGCCACTGGCTGAGCAGCTTGGTGCAACGCTTGGATCGATGCTTGACTCGCCGCCGTCGAGCGTCGAAGTCGTGTTCGAGGGCGAAATCGGAGGCTACGACAACCGACTCGCTGCCCTCGGAGCGGCCAAGGGTCTGATGGGAGTCCTGGTTGACGAGCCGGTCTCCTACGTCAACGTCGAAGGTCTGCTGAACGAACACAGCGTCGCCTTCAAGCAGACGGCATCACCGACGAGTCACGACTATGTGAATCGACTGTCGGTCATCGCCGATGATCGAAGCGTTGCCGCGACGCTCATTGGTCTTCGCAACGAGGCCCGGCTCGTCGCGATCGACGGACACGACGTTGATCTTCCGCCGAACAACCACATGCTGTTGATTCGCAACGACGACCGACCTGGCATGATTGGCATCGTGGGAACGTTGCTCGGAAATGCAGAGATCAATGTTGACGATATGGACGTCGGTCGCTCGTCAGAACAGGGATCGGCGATCATGGTGATCTCGACGTCGCAGGCCGTAGGTGAGGAGACAGTTGCGGCATTGCGGGGCGAGGCCGGCATCTTCTCCGTCGATCAAATCGAACTGTCGTGACCGACTTCGATCGAATCCGAGTGCTGTGGCCAGACCATCTCGGGATGGCCCGTGGCAAGTACCTTCCGACTCGCTTGGCGTCGAAGGGCACCGGCCATGCCGCTGCAGTCTTCAGTCTCGGATTCGATCGGACCTTCGGCCCCGCTCCAGGGTCGTTTGTTGACGCCGGTATTCCTGATCTGCACGCCACGATGGAGGCCGACACGCTTCGTCAAGGCTGGGACGACGCACGCACCGGCGTCGCGATCGCAGATCTTGAAATCGGTGGGGAGGCCTATACCTACGCCCCAAGGTTCGCCTTGAAGAAGGCGATTGCCGACTGGCGAGCGCGGGGTCTGGAACCCAAGGTCGGGATCGAACTCGAAGGGTATGTTCTGGAACCAGATGGCGATGGTGGTTGGCGGCCCTGGGACACGCCAGGCTCCTACGTCTATGGCACGGGGCCGCTGGTTGATCCGGTCGGTTTGCTCGACGACATCATGCGCACCGCCGAGGCATCAGGAATTCCGGTCGAGTCCATCAATGCCGAATTCGACAGCGCCCAATTCGAAATGACGCTCGAATACGACGATGCCTTGAAGGCAGCTGACGATGCCTTTCTCTTCCGCCTCCTGGCAAGGGAACGAGCCATGGCGCACGGACTCCGCATGACGTTTCTCGGACAACCGATCGATGAGATCAGCGGGTCTGGCGTTCATGTCAACTTCTCGTTCGTTGACTCTGACGGCCACAACCCGCTTGCCGATGACTCGACCGACGATGGGCTGTCGCAGCTCGCGGGGTGGTGCCTTGCCGGGTTGTGTGCGAATCATCAAGCAATGACCGCGGTGCTCGCACCGACCGTCAATGCCTATCGACGACTCAACCTCGGAGGATTCGCCGGTGTGCGGGCCAACTGGGGGTATGACCATCGGGTCGTCGGTAATCGCGTGCCGCCGCCAAGGGGCCAAGCGACTCGACTCGAGAATCGCACGGCCGATGGTTCGGCCAATGTGCACACGTCGGTCGCTGCCGTCCTGCAGGCGGCTCGCCTTGGCGTCGTGAACCAACTCGATCGACCGAGACCGGAGATCGGTGACGGATTCGAAAACCCTGTCACCGACGTCATGTCTGCCACCTCACTGCATGCCGCGTTGCGCGATCTCGAATCCAACTTGGAGTTTTGTGAAGCGTTGGGCGCCGACCTGGTCCGCAACTTCGTGTTTGTGAAGGACATGGAGTGGGAGCGCTTCGTCGAAGCCACCCCGGATTGGGAAGATCGAGATCCCACCGTCATCACTGAGTGGGAGCTCGCCCAGTACCTCGCATATCACTGAGCATCTGTCGTCGAGCGGCTGATCATGGCATGCTCGACGGAGGTCTCGCGAGGGGAATTGCACATGTACGACATCGTGATCAGGGGAGGGTCCGTCGTCGACGGCACCGGGAGTCCACAGCGGGGGGCGGACGTCGCCATCCAAGACGGCCTAGTCGTCGATGTTGGATCGGTGACCGGCGCGGCTCGCCGAGAGATTGATGCCGACGGTGCACTCGTTACTCCTGGCTGGGTTGACGTCCACACGCACTACGACGGTCAGGTGTCCTGGGATGATGCCATCGACCCATCATTCTCAAATGGTGTGACGACCGTCGTGATGGGGAACTGTGGGGTTGGATTCGCCCCGGTTGCACCTGGCGCAGAGCAGGAGCTGATCGAATTGATGGAGGGGGTTGAGGACATCCCTGGCGCCGCGCTCGCGGAAGGAATCGAGTGGGGGCGCTGGGAGAGTTTCCCCGAATATCTCGACTATCTCGCCACCCGGGAGTACTCCCTGGACGTCGGAGCTCAGATTGCCCACGGCGCTGTTCGCTACTTCGTCATGGGCGAGCGAGGGAAAACTGACGAAGATGCCACGGCTGATGAGCTGCAACAGATGGCAGACCTCGTCGGGCAGGCAGTCGAAGCCGGAGCTGTCGGGTTTTCGACCTCCCGAACCATCGGGCATCGCTCGCTCTGGGGCACTCCGGTTCCCGGCACATTTGCCGCCGAGGCGGAGCTGGTGGCGATCGCCGAGGCGATGGGCCGGGTCGGGAAGGGAGTATTCGAAGCGATTCCGGCTGGAACGGTGGGCGAGCTCCGCAACCTTGGTGGCGAGCGAACCAATCAGTTCGAAGAACACGACATCCTGCGAGCTGTTTCGAAGGCGTCTGGTCGCCCCGTGACCTTCACCCTCGTCCAATCACCTGACTATGACCCCAACCTTTGGCGAGAGATCCTGCAGTTGGTCGGCGAGGCAAACGCCGATGGAGCGCAGCTGCACCCGCAGGTTTCGTCGCGGCCCATCGGTTTTCTCACCGGACTGTCCGGCTACCACGCCTTCATGCGGCGCCCGACCTATCTGGACAAACTGGCCCACCTGCCATTGGCCGCTCGGGCGACCGAGATGGCCAGACCTGAGGTGCGCGCAGCCATCATGAGTGAGGCTGATGTTCGGCCGGATGCCCCAGGCTCGATGGAGAATGTCTATGGACTCTTCCGCCGGTCCGCCCCGCTCTTCTATCCCTTGGCCGATCCGGTCGACCTTGCACCGAACCGAGACCAGACCCTCGGGGCTGAGGCCAAGCGAATGGGCAAGGACCCTGTCGAGCATCTGTACGACTTCCTGATTGCCGATGGCGGTCTACGGTTCGCGTCGCTTTCGACGGCGGATATTCCGGCCCGGATGGATGTGCTCAAAGAGATGCTCGAGAACGAACACACGGTCACCGGTCTGTCAGACGCTGGCGCCCATGTCACGCTGATCTGCGACGGCACGATGCCGACAACGCAGCTGACCTATTGGGCGCGCGATCGACAGGAGAACACCCTGCCGCTCGAGTTCGTGGTCGAAAAGCAGACTCGGCGGAACGCTCGGCTCTACGGCATGACTGATCGGGGAACCATCGAGCCAGGAATGCGAGCGGACCTCAATGTGATCGATCACGAGCGCCTCGCCGTCGATGCGCCCGTCGCTCACGATGATCTGCCCGCGGGCGGTACCCGACTGCTCCAGCCGGTACGTGGCTACGTGGCGACGATCTGCGCCGGTGTCCAAACACGTGACCATGACGCAGACACAGGTGCCCGCCCAGGGCGACTCGTGCGCAGTTGAGTGTTGCGCTAGCGCTCTTTCCACGAGGAAGGCCAGAGCAGGGCAACGACGAAACCGAGGGCCGCTCCAAGAGTCAGCCACCCGGTTTCGCCTGCAAGTGATTTGGGATCGAGATCCACGTGGGGCCGTTCCATAGCCCAATGGTGGATCAGTTTTCGAGAGACAGCCACCCAATGACGCTCAAGTCGTCCAAGTTCGAGGCCAGGACGCCGGAGTCTGAGATGGTCAGGAGCTGATCGCCGACGACGACAGTGCGTCGAAGCTCAGCGGCGTAGGTCCAGCAGTATTCTTCTTCAGGGAAGTACGGCTCGTCTTCCTCAGGGGCCACGAGATCGGCTGAGTCATCGGGCTCGGGAGCGACGATGCTGTCTGCATCGGTCGGTTCTGGAGCTCCGGATGAGTCTTCCTCGGGCTCGGGGTCAGCGATTGGCTTGCGGTCATCGACGAATGATTCTTCAGCGTCGACCGGCTCGGTGGAACCGTTCTCCGGCAACGGCTCTTCGTTCTCGGTGGTGTCGGTCGTCGGGAGACCCGGGATGACCAATTCCTCGGTGTAGCCATTGGGACCTTCACAACTGCGAACGGCTGGGTGAACGACCCGGCCAAGCTCGGTCAGCGTGCCGTCCTCGTTCACCTTCACGGCCACGACCGCGGCTCCATTGTCCTCGCTGCCATTCTGCTCATCCCAGTTCCACCATGAGATCGGGATGTACGCCGTTCGTGTCTGGGCCCAGTAAGTGAAGGACTTCTTGTCCCAATCGATTGGGCTGTAGGAGTTGTCTCCGAGACCAAGCTGGTCGCTTCGAGTCGGGTCCGTGAGATCGCTCACATCGAAGGCTGAAACCTGAGCGCCAGTTGTCCGACCGTCGTCGGTTGCGTCCTGCCCGATGCCGAGGATGAGACCATCGTCAATCGGATGGAGGTAGGTGGAGAACCCGGGGATCTTGAGTTCGCCGAGAACGGTTGGGTTCGTTGGTTCGCTCAGATCGACCGTGTACAGCGGGTCGACCTGACGGAAGGTGACCACGTAGGCCGTTTCGCCGATGAAGCGAACGGCGAAGATCTGTTCGCCTTCACCAAGTCCACCGACCTGCCCGATCGTTTCGAGGGTGCCCTCTTCCTCGGACAGAATGCTGACAAAGCTCTCGCTGAGCTCATCGGCACCCCAGGGCGGGGTGCTCGTCGTGGCGACTCGGAGGAGGCCGTCGTGTTCCGACATGGAGAACTGATTGAGCAGATGACCCGTGACCGATCCAGATGCTGCGTAGCTCGCCCGCTCCGGGTCGGTGATGTCGAAGGTGTGAATCTGCGTCGTGAAGTCGTCGGCGCCTTCGAGGACCTCTCCGGTTTCTGGATTCCATTCAGGCCACCGAGCGGTGGCGACGGCGAGTCGGTCGGTCGAGGCGTAGATGGTCTGGCCATCGGTCAGTACGGCCAGACTGTCGGAGAGCGAGAGTCCCTCGTTCAGGTCGATGGTGAGCAGGGCAAGTGTTCCGAAGCCGGAGAACTCGCCAGGAATGTGCATGCGATCGCATTCGACGATCGAGCCGGAGTCGACGATCTCACCGGAGCTGTCGAGAATCCGGTAGTCGGGGATCCACTGCTCGATCGTGGAGTTCTCCACGATGTCGCGGTTGGCCTTTTCTGCTGACTCTTCAGCGCCTTGGTTGGATGGGTAGACGAAGGGAAACTGGCCACTCTGGGCCGAAAGCACGATGCGGGCGGTGCCATCGATGTCGCGTGCAGAGAGGTAGTTGCCTTCAAACTCGAAGGTGCGCACGATCTGGCCCTCGGCGAGATCGATCTCCATGATGCGGGTCACCGGCATGCCACCCGGGTAGATGAAGTCCATCTCTGAGGAGGCGGCCAGTGGTGTATCCGTCCAGCCGTTTGACATGACGAGCGCAGTGTCGCCACTCAGGAATAGCTCACTGGCCCAGAAATTCTCGGGAAGTTCGATTGTTGAGCTCAGCTCGGGTACACCGTCGCCCACGGCGATCACACGGAGCTGATTCCACTGGATCGTGACAAGTCGCTCACCGTCGGTCTTCACGAGATCGGGTTCGTCGACACCGATTTCTTGATTGTTGGTTCCGGAGAATGACGAGCCTTCGCCGCCACTGTCCGTGTCCCCGGAGGTAGCTACAAAGCTTGAATCGGCACCATCAGAGGCCGACTCTTCCATGGCCATCGCTTCGTCTTCCATCATCTCGATGCCGCCGAAACGTGGATCGAAGCCGCCGTACTGGCCAGCGAAGCCGTACGGGCCAACTCGATCGAGACCTTCTGTGACCAAACGGTCCAAAAGTCCGCCGCAGTCGGGAACCGTCTGCAGCAGGCCGGAGGTCAGCGAGATCTCACCAGACGACAAGTCAGTCGAGGGCGTGGTGTCCCCAGCATTCGTGTCGTCACCGGGCGACGTGCATGCCCCAGCGAGTAGGGACAGGGCCAATCCCGCGGGGACAAGCCGTCGGGCCGCCTTGCGAGGGGAAAGTGAGCGATTGCGTTCCATGATGCCTCCGACGAACCATCGGCCACTCTGGTTCCCCACCTCTCGCCTGTTACCAAGTTGTCATATTTGCCTCTGGATCGATCTCGTCTGCCTGGCGGAAGAACAGCGGTGCTAAAGAGGGCGAATGAATCGAGCTGGCCGAACTGTCGTGATCACCGGTGGCGCATCCGGAATGGGTGCAGCATCGGCCCGAGTCTTCTCCAACCTGGGTGATCAAGTATTCGTCGTTGACCGCAACGCGGATGGAGCCGCCGCCGTGGCGGCCGAGATCGGGGGGCGGGCGATTGCGGGCGATGTCGCGGACTCGGCCTTTTGTGCGTCGACGATCGATGCGGTTGCGGCGGAGTTCGGATCCATCGATGTTCTCGTGAACGCCGCAGGGGTGATCCATCGCGCTGGAGGGCTGGGAACCGACGATGATGCGTGGGCCCGCGTGATGTCGGTGAATGTCAACGGCGTGTTCTTCATGTGCCGGGCCGCGCTGTCGCACATGGTTGTGGCCCAGCACGGCGCCATCGTGAACTTCGGATCGATTTGGGGCGGCATCGGGTCGGCGGGAGTTGCCGCCTACTGCGCCTCGAAAGGTGCGGTGCACCAACTGACGAAGGCGCTTGCCCTCGACCACGCAACCGACGGCATTCGGATCAACGCCGTTGCCCCGGGTGAGGTCAACACGCCGATGCTCGCATCAGAGCGCGATCATGCGCCGTCCGCTGCCGATCTCCAGGATCTCGCCGATGCCACCATCCCGATGAAGCGGTTGGCGGCGCCAGAAGAGATCGCTGAAGTCGTTGCGTTCTTGGCCTCGGATGGGGCCAGCTATATGACCGGTTCGATCGTCCCAGTAGACGCGGGGTACACCGCCCGATAGAGATCAGCTGCGATAGGCCGGGCGTCGAGTCTCGAAGTCACCAATGGCATCGACCTGTTGCATCGTGAGACCGATGTCGTCGAGGCCCTGAAGGAACCGGTCCCGAGTGGAGTCGTCGAGGGGGAAGGCTTCCGCGATGCTGAGCGTCGGCACTTCGATGAGTCTGCGATCGACATCGATGGTGAATTCGAGCGTCGAATCGGCCTCGACGGCATCCATCAACGTGCGACTGAGCTCATCGGAAACCACGACGGGGACTAGGCCGTTCTTTGTCGAGTTGTTTCGGAAGATGTCACCGAAGCGGGGTGATACGACCGCTTTGAAGCCGTATTGCTGGATGGCCCACACCGCGTGTTCCCGCGATGAGCCGACGCCAAAGTTGGGCCCGCCAAGCAGAATCGATGCCGCCGAAAACCGCTCGTCGTTGAGGACAAACGATGGGTCGTCGCGCCACTCAGAGAAGAGACCCTTCTCGAAACCGGTGCGCTCAACTTGTTTGAGCCAATCGGAGGGAATGATCTGGTCGGTGTCAACGTCAGAACGATCGAGGGGGACGGCAGTGCCAGTGATGATTTGTACAGGATCCATGAGAGCGTCTCTTTCAGTTTCCGGCTGGGCCGAGATCGTTCGGGGTGGCGAAGCGCCCCGCAATGGCGGTGGCTGCAGCGATCTCAGGAGAGACCAGATGGGTGCGGCCGCCTCGGCCTTGGCGGCCTTCGAAATTGCGATTGCTGGTTGAAGCGCAACGCTCACCGGGGGCCAATTTGTCGGGATTCATCGCGAGGCACATCGAGCACCCTGGCTCGCGCCAGTCGAAACCTGCTGCTTGGAAGATCTCCGGAAGCCCTTCGGCTTCAGCTTCTGCCTTGACTGCGAAGGAGCCAGGAACAACCAGGGTTCGCATGCCGTCAGCAACAGTGCGGCCCTTGGCGACCGCGGCAGCAGCTCGCAGGTCTTCGATGCGGCTGTTGGTACACGAACCGATGAAGACGGTGTCGACGAGAATCTCGTTGAACGGTGTTCCTGCCTCGAGTCCCATGTATTCCAAGGCGCGGCGGGCAGCGTCAGCTGCTGCCGGATCCTCGAACGACTCGGGATTCGGGACGCTGTCGGCGATAGGAGCGACCTGGCCAGGGTTGGTTCCCCAAGAGATCTGGGGTGCGATCTCTGAAGCCTGAATGACGATCTCGGCATCGAAGGTGGCGCCCTCGTCGGTGACGAGTGTCTTCCAGTCTTCGACTGCCGCGGTCCATGCATCGCCGCTTGGTGCGCCGTCGCGGCCTTCGAGGTAGGCGAACGTCGCCTCATCGGGAGCGATCATTCCGGCCTTGGCGCCCGCTTCGATCGACATGTTGCAGACGGTCATCCGTCCTTCCATCGACAGCCCCCGAATGGCCTCTCCTCGATATTCGATGACATGGCCGATTCCACCACCCGTGCCGAGGCGACCGATGATGGCGAGGATCACGTCTTTGGCCGTTGAGCCCTCGGGGAGCTCACCGACGAGGGTGACCGCCATGGTCTTGGGGCGGACCTGGGGGAGGGTTTGAGTAGCGAGCACATGCTCGACTTCGCTGGTGCCGATTCCGAATGCCAGGGCTCCGAATGCACCGTGGGTCGCCGTGTGGGAGTCGCCGCACACGACGGTCATTCCCGGCTGGGTCAGGCCTTGTTCCGGACCGATCACGTGGACGATGCCCTGGAGGGGCGTTCCCATCTCATGATTTGTGATGCCGAACTCCGCCGCGTTGTTCCGTAGCGTCTGAATCTGCTTTGCACTGATCGGATCTTCGATCGGTTGATCGATGTTTTCTGTCGGAACGTTGTGATCCTCGGTCGCGATCGTCAGGTCAGGCCGGCGAACGCCTCGGCCGTTGATGCGAAGGCCATCGAAGGCTTGTGGCGAGGTGACTTCGTGGACGAGATGAAGGTCGATGTAGAGCAGGTCCGGATCTCCGCTGCTCCCTTCGACAACGACGTGTCGTTCCCACAATTTGTCGGCCAGGGTCTTTGGTGTGCTCATGGCGTGGTTCCTCTGGAGGATCTTCTTGACGATCTCACATAGTGAGACAACAATCTCACGTTGTGGACACCAGGGTAAGCAGTGTTGGAGTCATTGACAAGTCGATGGCGGTGCTTGATGCCGTCGCCGGCGGAGCTGGTTCTCTGGTGGAGATCGTCGACGCCACCCGGCTCAATCGGGCAACCGCACATCGACTGGCCACTGCGCTCGAGCAACACGGCTTGCTACGCCGAAACATCGATGGCCATTTTCAGCTCGGCTATCGATTGTGGTCACTCGGCCAGTTGGTTGAAGGTCCCACCGACCTGGCCAAACTCGGCCAGCCAGCGCTCGACCAGCTACGTGACCTCACCGAAGAGAGCAGCCAGCTCTACGTGGTGGACGGGGAGGAGCGCCTTTGCATCGCTGTCGCTGAGTCCGGTCACGGGTTGCGCACCATCGTGGCGGTCGGAAGCCGCTTGCCTCTCGATCGTGGATCTGGTGGAGCGGCGCTGCGAGGAGAGACAGGATCCGGAGGGTGGACCTCCTCGGTTGCAGAGCGCGAAGCGGGAGTCGCGTCGGTGAGCGCGCCAGTGTGGCGCGACGGAAGAGTGATCGCTGCGGTGTCGGTCAGCGGCCCGATCGATCGTCTCGGAAGCGACCCGGGCGAACGCCATGGGCCCCAGGTGCTTGCCGCTGCGGTCGAGCTTGGGACGGCGTTCAGCCCGTGAACCAACCACCATCGGGGTGGATGAGTTCGCCAGTGACATAGCTGGCGTCGTCGCTGGCCAGGAACAACGCAACACTTGCGATTTCTTCTGGCTTGCCTTTACGTCCCATTGGAGTTTGCGCGATCACCGAATCGTAGATCTCATCGACCTGGTCAAAGGCAGCCGTCATGTTCGTATCGACGAATCCTGGGCCGATCGAGTTCACCCGAATGCCCAACGGAGCGAGGGTCCGTGCAGCGTTCTTTGTCAGCATCCAAACGCCAGCCTTTGAAACGGGATAGCTCGGGGCTCCCCACAGCGGATCTCGTGCGGCAATGGAGGCAATGGTGATGATGGAGCCTTGCTTTTCCTGTTCGAGCATGACTGCGGCAGTGGCCTTGACGGCGAGCAACGTGCCAGTCAGATTCACATCGAGCACGCGTCGCCAGTCATCGATGTCGAGTTCGGTCAGCGAGGCCGCGGGGTTGACCGCTGCGGCCTCAGCTGCCTTGGCCATGCGCTTGAGGCCGCCCTCGATATCTCCAGAGTTGTAGTCGCCTCCGCTCACGCCGGCCGCGGTGACCACGACATCGATCGTGCCAAAGTGTTCAACCGCAGCAGCCGCCATCGCATAGTTCGCCTCCTCGTTCGCTGCCTCGAGCTCGACGAAATGGGCCGTGCCGCCGCTGTCGTTGATCGATTCAGCTGCGCGCCTGCCTGGCTCGGACTGAAGATCGGCGATCAGGATCTTGGCGCCCTCCGCGGAGAATCGGCGTGCGGTGGCCAATCCAATGCCATTGCTGCCACCGGTGATGACGGCGATTTTGCCTTCGAGTCGTTGTGATGCTTGGGCTGCCATGCCCGGAAGCTAGTTGGTGGGATCAGACAGTTCGAACCGTCGGCCAGGGGATTCAGCGTCAAGCACCAAGCAACCGGTCCAGCTGCGCCGCGATGAGCTTTGCCTCGGTTGCCAGCTCGAGCACGAGTTCGACCGTGGCTTTGGCACCGTCGACGCCGAAGAAGAACATGTGTCCGCCCTCGATCACCCGGGTCAAACGTTGTGGCGCCGAGGTCACTATGGACGTGCACGCTCGCCAGTCTGTTGTGGATAGCCCCTTGGCGGTCGCCTCATCGAGGCGCTTGCTCGCCAACATGTTGGTCTGGATCAACCCCCAGGTGGACCGATCGGTCAGGGAGTGCCTTGCGTCGGTTGGCCACGTCGGTTGGAGAACAGCGACAACTGGGTACTCAGACCATACGGCGCCTCTCGATTCGGCTAGGGGCCCTTCGTGGCCGACGACGAGTTGACCATCGACCCACTGCACATCGAGCCCAGGGAAGACATTCAGCGGCATGTTCCCCACGTAGTTGGCGGCGTAGTTCGCGTTGTCGATGACGGTCCGGCCATAGCGGGTTTCGGTTCCCTCCAGTTCGGGGATGAACGAGCGCAAGCCGTCCTTGGAGATCAGTCCGCTTTGGGTAAACGAACCGGGAGCAGCCGCCCAGCCTGAGGCGCGTTCCGGTGAGCCGAAGACAAGACCGGGGATGGGTGGACTCGCGGCGAGCGAAACGAAAAGCTCAAGGGTGACGCCGCGACTTGCCAACTCGCTCGTCAGTCGCGGAGCGGTGTTGCCTGCTGCACTCCAGCCGAGCACGAGCACGTTGCGTTGTAGCCCCCACGTCGCGACGACGGCTTCAATGTGGCCAGCAATCGCTCCGATGTAGGCGCCGAAGCTGAGATGCGGGTCGACCGTGTCGAACGTGGGTTCGGCAAGTTCGAGCGGATAGGAGATGGCCAAGAAGGAGTGTCCGGCTTCCGCCCACCAGTGAGCCAGGAAGTCCTCGGGGGCGACGGCCCCGTAGCCGTAGGCGACCCGGGCCAAGTGGATTGCGCCCGGGAGAAAAACGACGAGCGGCTTGTCGGGATCACCCTGTTGCTCCAGGA
This sequence comes from uncultured Acidimicrobiales bacterium, assembly GCA_937930695.1. Taxonomy (GTDB): domain Bacteria; phylum Actinomycetota; class Acidimicrobiia; order Acidimicrobiales; family SZUA-35; genus CALEWY01. The sequence goes on from CALHCB010000049.1 coordinate 25,347, forward strand.
CCAAAAGCGGAACATCACCTGACGAAATCAGGGTCTCGCGTGGCGCAGGCGTTGCTTCTGAGGTCACCAAGCGAGCCTAGAACCCCCTCGGTTGAAGGTGGGTATGACGCTCCTGAGCTGTGGCCGAGACAGTTGGCCATCGCAGCCTTACACCAGTTCGCGGCCCATGCGGCTACGAACGGCGTTGCGCAGCGGTGTGCGGACCTTCTCCACGGCGAGGTAGAAGACGGGAAACGCGATGAGCACCATGATCGTCGAGCTCACGAGACCGCCGATGAGGGTAAAGCTGAGTGCTTCCCAGAAGGGATCGCTGAGTGCGAGGGGGAGGAGTCCAACGACCGTTGTAATCGTGGTGGCCACCAGCGGTCGAAAACGTCGGGAGACTGCCTGACCAATGGCTTCGCCAGGCCGCAAACCATCGCGGCGGCCCTGGTTCGCAGCATCGACGAGGAGGATTGAATTGTTGACCACGACACCAATCAAGGCAATGAAGCCAACGGCGACGAAGAAACTGATCGGATTGCCCGTGATGCTCAGTGCGGTGAAGACGCCAAAGAAACTGAACGGAATTGCAAGGAAGATCAGCAAGGGCTGCACGATCGAACGGAACTGGATGACGAGCAAGAGGAGCATGAGAACCAGCGCAACGATCATGGCCTGACCGAGTGCCGCGAAGTCTTCCTGGTTGTCTGATTCCTGGCCGTAGTCGAAGGCGATGGCATCGTCAGTGAGACCTCTGCTCTCGAGCTCGGCGCCGGGGAAGAGGTCGGCAACGAGTTCCTCTGTCGCGTTCAGGTTGTTGGTCAGGTCATCGGTCGAGAACGAGGCCCGAACTTCGATCTGGCGATCACCATTGCTACGAAAGACCTGGCGGTCGGTGGAGATGATCGCGTCGGTGATCACGGTCTCGTCGCCACTGGCCTTGTCGAGTGTCGAACCGATCAGTTGGTCGCGCAGTTCGATGGCAACTTCCTGAGCACTGCCGACGGTCTCGTCATCGACCGTGATCTGAGCCGCGAACGGGAAGTCCTCGACGGGTGGACCATTCTCGAGCGGAGCTGCCGTGACCCTCATGCCCTGCAGTTCGGCGAATTTCTCGTTCATACGATCGACGAAGGTCGGAGCCGGCGTGTCCCGATCGTTGAAGGGCGTCAGGTCGACAATGGCGAGCACGCGTCGCTCATTGGCGTTGATGTATTGCGACCGAACGAGGTCGTCTCCCAGCGTTTCCAAAACGATGGCGTCGACTTCTTCGGAGCGCTCCTGCGCGTCTTCGATCGTGGTCCCCGGATCGAACTCGGCCGTTACGAACAATTGGTTGGCGTCGCTACCTGGCGGGAAGATGTTGAACCCGAGCGTTGCTGCGATTTGGAATGACCCAACGATCAACGCCAAGGCGCCGACCACGATCCCGGCGCCGACAGCAACGCCCTTGAGACCGTGGCTTGACGGGTACTCGGCCAATCGGCCAAGGCCACGCCCGATTGCTTTCTCAACGCGAATGATCGGGGTGTTGCTTGCAGGACCCTTCAGTAGGAACGGTTTCGCCACTGCGGGAATGAACACGACGGAGAAGAGAAATGAGAGCAAGAGTGTCAGAATCACTGTGGCCGGAATGGCTCGAATGAACTCACCGAGCACGCCGGTGACGAACAACATCGGTGCGAACACCAACACCGTGGTGAGCGTGCCCGAGAGCGAGGCGGTGCCGACCCGATTGAGGGCGGTACGGACAACGCCGAGGTCGCCCTCCGCTTCATCACGATTGGAGTCGAGCGATTCGGAAATGACGATTGCGTCGTCAACCAAAAGCCCGAGCGTCAGGATCAAACCAAACAGTGTGATGGTGTTCAGCGAGTAGCCGAGGAACCACAACCCAGCCAACGCAGCCATGACCACGGTTGCCATGAAGCCAGCAGTGACGAAGGAGATTCGCCAACCAATGAGCAGAAAGCTCACGACGGCCACGGCGAGGAGTCCGGTCAGCAGGTTGCCCGTGAGGTTGGAGATTTGGCTGCGGATATCCACGGCGAAGTCGGCGGTCACCGCCGCGCTGTACCCATCAGACAGAACGTTCTCATCGGCGATGAGGGAGTTGATCTCGTCGCTGAAGCCGAGAAGATCGAGCCCCGCGCCATCGTTGCGGATCAGGCCGATAGCGATGGCTTCATCGAAACGGCCGGTTTCGGCAAAGGCGACTCGGAGGAACCGCGTTCGGCGGATCTCGTCTTCGCCTGTCGCCGGATTTGTTCCTTCGGTGAGAAGGTCGCGGACCTCGGCGAGCTCGACGGAGTTGGCTGCAGCGAGGTAGGCCTCGAGCTTGGCCGCTTCGACCTCAAGATCTTCAGCTGACGCGTCGTCGGGACCCGTGATCGAGACGAGAAGGTCGTAGATCTCGAGAAACTTGGTGGCGTCGATCGATCGAACTTCGACGCTTGCCTCGGGTGGGAGACTCAACCCTGCAGTCGCATCGGTGAGCGCTGCGGCGCCTTCCGGGGAGGTGAACGTGTCTTCAAACTCGACCACGACGGCAAAGGCATTGCCGAGCGCAAATGTTTGGACGTCTGCGACGCCTTCCACGTTGCTGTAGGCCTGCTGGAGTGGGACCGCCAGGTCAGCATCGACTGTTTCGGGGTCGTCGACAAAGTAGGTCCCGTCGACAACCGCTATCGGAAGATTGACCGGAGGAAACCCCTCGCGAGCAAGTCCTCCCGCGTAGGCCAAGACGCCGATGACGACGACCGCAGCCCAGACAGCCAGCGTGATGGGCCAACGGCTGGCGGCGGTGGTCGCAATAGTGGTGATGAACGACCGATTGCGTAATGCGTCTTCGTGCAGGTTCGCCGCTGAGATGTCGTTTTGGGCACTGTCGTCCTGAGCGCCGGTCTTCGATTTTTTGGTCATCCTCAGGCTTCGATGGCCACGACGGTGACGTTCAGCGTGCCGCCAGGGGCTTCGTAGCCAACGGTGTCGTCGACCTCAGCGCCGATGAGGGCTTGGCCCAGCGGAGAGCCGGGAGACATCACGGTGACACCTTCGCGTCGTTCTTCGATCGAGCCGATGAGAAACTTCTCGACGTCGTCGTCGCCTTGGTAGCGGATGGACACCACGCATCCCGCGGCCACTTGACTGACACCGGCGGGGACTTCAACGATCTTCGCATCGAGGAGGAGCGCCCCAAGTTGCGCGATGCGGCCCTCCATCTTTCCCTGCTCTTCTTTGGCCGCGTGATAGTCGCCATTCTCGGAAAGATCGCCGAGTTCTCGAGCAGTCTCGATCTTTTTGGCGATTTCAATGCGACCGCGAGTCGTCAGGTCGTCGTATTCGCTCTGAAGACGATTGTGCGCTTCTGGGGAGAATTCATGGGTCTGAGCCATCTGGAGAAGGCTAGAGGCAGGTCTTCGACATGCCTGCCATCTGATTCGGCTGGACTTCGCTTGGGCGGTTAGGTCCGCCGCCGGGTCATGTAGCTGACCTGAATTGCCACCACGAGGCCCGCGACCCAAGCGAGCACTGTTTCGGGATCGGTGAAGCGATCTCGGACGAAAGCGTTCTCGGTCGCGTTGAGTCCCGGAGCACTTCCGTAGGTGAGGATGTAGTCGAAGCGCTCGACGAAGTAGATGGAGACAAGGAGGGTGACGAGGTAGAAAACAACGGCCAAGGTGGCTCGCATTTCTGGGTTTGCCCGACCGCCACCGAGCCGAATTGCGGCAGCAACGAGGGCACCGAGCGCGACGGCGAGCCAAGGAGAGTCGACATGGCCCCTGGTCTCGAGTGCAAACCAGAGCACACCGCCGACGAAAGACATAGCAATGGCGGCGATCGATGCGGTGACCATGTCGACCTGCTCCAGAGAAGGCGCGACTCTCAGGCGCTTCTTCTTGGCCGAGTTGAGCGGTGAGTAGTCCATCTCGGGACCATCGACTGCAGCATCGTGCCAACTGTCGGGTACAGAACCCATGGAGAAGTCAAGGCTGGTGTTCGTCATCTCAAACCGTCACTCGTCATCACGGCCCGGTTGAAGTGCCAGGCACGTGTTTGCCGCCAGAAATTTGAGTCGGCCTCTTGGAGACGTCGTCTCTCAAGCAATCGTCTCGTCTGGCGCCGGCCTTGAGACATTCTTCACTGAGCGATCGGAGCGACAACGGCTCAGCATCGGAGATCCGGAACGCGGAATCGGAGGGGAGCGGACCTCGGCGGTACAGTGACGCCGTTCACAAGCAGGGTATGACAGGAGAACAGCGTGGGATATCGGATCGGCGTACTTGGTGGCGATGGCATTGGGCCCGAGGTCGTGGCTGAAGGCCTGAAGGTCATCGAAGCTGCTGGCGTCGAACTCGAGACGGTCGACTACGACCTCGGAGGAGCCCGCTACCTGAAGGACGGGACGATCCTCCCGGATTCAGTGCTCGAAGAGTGGCGCGGTTTGGATGCCATCTTCGTCGGTGCAGTCGGTGCGCCAGAAGTCCCACCTGGCGTGATCGAGCGCGGCCTGTTGCTGAAAATGCGGTTCGAACTGGACCTTTACATCAATCAGCGGCCGTTCAAACTCGACGCTGGCGACGGTCACGAGGCCCACGATTTCGTGGTGATTCGTGAGAATACCGAGGGTGCCTATGCAGGCGAAGGCGGATTCTTGCGCAAGGGCACTGCCCACGAGGTGGCGACGCAGGGATCGGTCAATACCCGGATGGGTGTCGAACGGGCGATTCGCTACGGCTTTGACCTGGCGGGCAAACGGCGGAATCATCTCACGCTTGCGCACAAGACCAACGTGCTGAATTTCTCCGGCGATTTGTGGAGCCGAGCCTTCAACGAGGTGGCCGAGGAGTACCCGGGCATCGAGACTGCCTACAACCACGTGGACGCGGCGTGCATCTACTTCGTGCAGGACCCACAGCGGTACGACGTGATCGTCACCGACAACCTCTTCGGCGACATCCTCACCGACCTCGGTGGCGCTGTTTCCGGTGGAATCGGGCTCGCCGCTTCGGCCAACCTCAATCCCGATCGAACGGCTCCGTCGATGTTCGAGCCCGTTCACGGGAGCGCCCCCGATATCGCCGGTCAGCAGAAGGCGAATCCGATTGCCGCCATTCTGTCCGCAGCCATGATGCTGGAGTTCCTCGGGGCCGATCCGGCTGCTGTGAATGCAGAAGTCATCGATGCGGGGGCTCGAATCCGAGCGGCATGCGATGCTTGTACCGATATGACTGGCAGCACTGCCGAACTCGGCGACGCCGTCTCCTCCAAGCTCTGAGGCCGAACATGACCGACCGCCCTGACCCCTTTGCCGCACCATTCGGATCGCTCTTCGGCGATTCAATGACGCAAGCTGAACTCGTTGATGGGACCTATTCCTATAGCGGTTCGGCCCAGCCGATGGAGAACTTCTCGCTCCATCCGGCGACGCACGTTTTGCACTACGGGAGTGCCTGTTTCGAAGGACTGAAGGCACATCGTCAGAGCAACGGGACACTCGCGTTGTTCCGACTCGACGATCACGTCGAGCGGATGCGTCAGAGCATCGGGCTCCTCCGCATGCCGGTTCCCGACGCCGCGCTGATCCGGAGCTTGATCATCGACGCTGTCGAAGCGAATGCCGACTTCACTCCAGATCCTCCTGGATCGCTTTACGTGCGGCCAACGTTCATCGGCACGGCCCCGAACATCGGCGCCGCGGCCGTCCCGAGCGACATGGGATTGTTGTACGTCATTTGCTCCCCAGTCGGCGACTATTTTGCCGGAGGCATTCGCCCACTCACGATCTACGTTGAGACCAAGGTGCCCCGAACAACTCCGCAGTTCGGAATGGTCAAGAGCGGTGCGAACTATGTCATGGCACTGGGTCCGACTCTGGATGCCAAGCGTGATCACGGTGCTGACCAGGTGCTCTTTGCCACCGCAGACGACATCACCGAAACCGGTGCGTCGAATTTCTTTCTCATCGATGATGATCGCATCATCACTCGCCAGCTCGATGAGTCGTTCCTCCACGGTGTGACCCGTGATTCGGTGATTACGATCGCAGGCGATCTCGGGTACTCGGTCGAAGAGCGGCCACTGAGCCCGAGTGAGCTGGCCGATTGGGCAGAGACGGGTGAAGTCTTTCTTTCGGGCACGGCTGCGGTCGTTGCTCCGGTTGGCACCGTCATCGTTGAAGACTCCGCCAGGACGGTGCGCGACGGAGAGCCCGGACCGAACACGTTGCGGGTTCGCGACGCGCTCACCACATTGCTCACTGGTGATGCGGACGATCCGCATGGCTGGCGCACGACGGTTTCGGGCTGATGGATATCTCACGTAGCGCCGTTCGTGATCCGGCTTGGCCGGAAGAAGTCGAGATTTTCGATACCACGTTGCGCGATGGCTCACAGTTCGAAGGCATTGCACTGACGACCGACGACAAGCTCAAGATCGCCACGCAGTTGGACTATCTCGGTGTCCACTACATCGAGGGTGGCTGGCCAGGATCCAACCCTCGCGACGATGCCTTCTTCCAGCGCGCAGCCGACGGCGAACTCGAGCTCTCGACCTCCACACTGGTGGCATTCGGCTCGACCCGACGACCGAAAGGAAAGGTCGACGAGGATCCCACGCTCGCCAACCTGATCGAGGCTCGGACGCCTATTTGCTGCATCGTGGCGAAGAGCTGGGACTATCACGTCCTCGAAGCGCTGCGAACCACTCTCGATGAGGGAGTGGCAATGATCGCTGACTCCGTTGAGTACTTGGTGGCACAGGGTCGTCGGGTCTTTGTCGACTTCGAGCACTTCTTCGATGGCTACAAGCGAAACCCCGAGTTCACGCTTCGAGCGGTCGAAGCCGCGGCGGTCGCAGGTGCTGAGACGCTGGTGTTGTGCGACACGAATGGCGGATCACTTCCCCACGAAGTCGAGGGAGCGACCCGCACCGTCGTTGAGATGTTCCCGGAGATCACCGTCGGGATGCACACCCAGAACGACACAGGTTGTGCCGTCGCCAATGCGGTGGCTGGTGTTCGAGCAGGCTCTCGTCACGTTCAGGGCACGATCAACGGGTATGGCGAACGCACCGGAAACTGCGATCTGACCACGTTCGTTCCCAACCTGAGCCTGAAAATGGGGATTCGCACGCTTCCCGATGGTGGGATCGAACGACTCACCGCCGTCAGTCATCACGTCGCCGAGATCGTGAATCTGCCGCCAAACGATGCGTTGCCGTATGTCGGCAAGTCTGCCTTCGCCCACAAGGCTGGGCTGCATACCTCAGCCATTGCCCGGGCCCCTGATGCCTATGAACATGTCGACCCGAGCCTCGTCGGCAACGGCACACGGTTTCTCGTTTCTGACCTCTCGGGTCGGGCATCGATTGAACTGAAGGCCAAGGAGCTGGGGCTCGAACTTGATCCCAACCAGATGAAGTCGGTTCTCGACGAGCTCAAGGTGCTGGAGAACGTGGGTTACCACTTCGAGGCTGCCGATGCGTCGTTGCGACTACTGATGAAGCGATCAACTGGTTGGCGCAATCCGTATTTCCAGCTCGAATCCTTCCGGGTCATGGTCGAGCACCGGCCGGGAGAGAAGATGGCACTGTCGGAGAACCCATTGGGTCACTACGACGGTGTCGAGACCGAAGCCACGATCAAGCTGCTCCTGCTCGACGAGGACGAGCCCACGGACGTCGATCGGGCCACCCGTGTGGTGTCCACTGGCGAGGGCAATGGTCCGGTCAACGCGCTGGACGCCGCCTTCCGGGCCGGCGTTGGCGATCGGTTCCCGCTGCTCGATTCGGTCGAGCTTGTCGACTACAAGGTTCGCATCCTGGATGCAGCAGCCGGTACCGCAGCAGTGACGAGGGTGCTGATCGACGCGACGGATGGCGATCGTCGCTGGACGACCATCGGGGTCAGTGAGAACATCATCGAGGCAAGCTGGCAAGCGTTGTCTGACGTGATGGTCTTCGCCCTCGAGAGTCCTGATAGCTGACCGCTCGTGCGAACGACGTTTTCGATTCTTTCCTGGAACGTCGCGCTGCTCGAACGCTCTGACGAAGCACCGTTCAACTGGAGCATTGAGCAGAGCGAGGCGGCAATCAGGCAAACGGTCCTCGATCTCGATCCCGACATCGTGCTGTTCCAAGAGCTTCCAAAACTCGTTCCATACATTGAGACCCACGAAATGGTGCGCGCCAACCCGGAGTCGCACAGCGGCCATCTGGCAACTCTGATTCGGCGTGAGTTGACGGAAGGTCGGGGGCCACGAGTTGCCACGGTCCCTCGTTGTGCTGTGCTCACCACATTGTCGGGAATCACCATCGCCAACGTTCATTTCACCTCGGGCACAGGAGAGAGCGCGGCTGCTGAGCGACTCGAGCAAGTTCGGATGGTGCAACGGGCGAGCCCGACGGATTCGCTGGTGATCATTGGCGACACCAATACTCGGGTCGAGGAAGTTCGCCAGATCACCGAGCTCGGTTTGAGCACGGAGCCCCCGCCATGGCCAACATGGGATAGTCGGCGAAATCACTTCCGCGCCGACGGCCCGAAGTTCACGTCGTACTTCACACGTTGGTTCGTTGCTGGCGGTGTCGAGGTCGACACGACCGAGGTGTGGACCGATCCCCATGAGACCGAGGAACATCGGTTCCATCTTTCTGACCACTACCCGATGACGATCGAGATCGGTTTCTGAATCCAACCCGTGTCGTGACCAACGATCACTCGGGGAGGGTTAACCGCGCTGGTACGCCCGCACCCAGTCGATGTCGTAGCTCGACGGAAAGCTGGTCGTCGCATCAGGTGAGCCGGGAGCTCGACCGCCGACAGCGAGGTTGAGCTTCATGTAGAAGTCTTGATCGAAGGGGGCGGGCATGGCCCCGAGATCGGTTTCCCAGTTTGAGACTTGGTGATACGCAACGTCGTCGACGAACCATGTGATCTGACCTGGTTCCCACTCGACTGCAAAGGTGTGGAACGAATCAGTGAAGGTCTGGCCAGCGGGAAGGAAGTACTCTCGGTTCTTGACGATGTGGCGGCCATTGTCCATCCAGTGCAGCGATCCGATGATTCGATCCGGTCGATGGCCGAGGCTCTCGACAATGTCGAGCTCACCGCTCCGTGGCCAAGATCCGTATGCACTGTCGGTCGGGCTCATCCATGCTGCTGGCCAGAACCCCTGGCCCTCAGGAAAGCGTGCCCGAACTTCGAAGCGTCCATAGGTCCATTCGGCGAGGCCCTTGCTTCGCAACATTCCCGAGCTGTACTCACGGGTGGATCCGTTGGGACAGGTCACAGACTCCTGGCGGGCGATGAGGCGGAGCAGCCCGTTCTCGACGACGACATTGTCCGGGGTATAGCACTGAAGCTCGTTGTTGCCGTCGCCGTAGGTCGAGTGTTCTTTTGTCCATTTCGATGAGTCGAAATAGTCGAATTCATCGGCCCAAACGAGCTGCCACGCGCCCTGCGGCGCAACGGGTGGCGGCGCGGTCGTTGGCGGCGCGGTCGTGGCGGTGGTGGTCGGTGGAGAGGTCGGGGCTGTGACGGTCGTGGGCGCCACCCAAGGAGCGAGCGTGGTTGATGAAGGGATGGTGGTGGATGGATTGATCGGTGGCGGCGTTTGATCCTTCGGTTCTTGGTCGGCTGCCTCTTGGTCAGAAGGGGCGGTTTCCTGGGAGGGCGAGGGAACGAAGCTGGGAGAGGTCGTTGTCGATGTGGGGGCAGGTGGCCCAAACGTTGGGATGGTGTTGACACCCGCCACCTCGATGCGTTCCGGCGTGTCGACTTGGGTCGGGTCGTCGTCGACGTCTGAGGGGATCAAGGGTGCAGTCTCGATGCCATCGAGCTGGCCCTGCTCATCGAGGAGGGATGTCACGGTGGTGCTCGGTGATGCAGTAATTGCTGGTTGTTCTGGACTGGATGGCGTCGTGAGCGGCGCGTCAGAGAGCAACGTGGTTTGATCCGCGAATGCCAAGGAGGCTGGAGGCTCGTCCGGCACGGGAGCAGGAGAGATGAGCAGGCCAACGAGAGCGACCGCTGTCAGGGTGGCCGTGAAGCCCGATGTCATGATTGTTCGTCCATCCACCTTCATGTCTTCGACCGTCTGAGGCAACGATGTTGAACAACCGGGGAGTTCCACTCAGCTGGCTTGGCAAAAGGAGCCGGACGTTGGGTGACCATGCTTGGCCAGGTGGCTCGCTGTGCCTACGGGGCGAAGCGAGCTGTCGACCATGGCATGTTCGTTCTTCCTGCGGAATGCGGCACATCGATCGGCGGTTCTAGCGGCCGCATGATCGACTATGAGGCACGAGCCATTGCTGCCCGCGTTCTTGACCCTGTGTCAGAGCGGCTCGGCGTTCCCCCGATGGTTCTCACCGTGCTCGGGCTGACGTCTGGATTGGCTGCGGCGGGTTTTGCTTCTCGCCGTCTTTGGTTACTCGCACTGGTCCTGTGGCTCGTGAGCCGGATCTTTGACGGACTGGACGGATCATCGGCCAGAACACAATTGGTGGTGTCGGACTTCGGCGGATACGTCGATCTGATGGCCGATATGGCGGTGTATGTCGCGCTCCCCATCGGGATTGCTGTCGGTCACGATGAACCGTCAACCTGGGTCGTTGTCGCCCTTCTGCTCGGTTCATTTGCGTGCAACATCGTGAGCGTGACCCACTTGGCAACGCTGCTCGAGAAACGAGGGCGAGGAGCATCGGCCACTGGAGAGCGAACGTCAGTGACGATGCCGCGTGGTCTCGTCGAAGGAACCGAGACGATTGTCTTTCTTTCCTTGGCGTTGGCCTTTCCCGGCTCCGTCGGCTGGATATTGGGTGCAATGGCAGTAAGTGTTGCGGTGGGAACCCTCTACCGGATTCGGTGCGCTCGGGAGCTGTTGAGGTGAGGTCGGACGTTCGGCGTCGGCTGTTGGGGGTGGCAGTATGGATATCCCTGATCCTTGGCTATGTCTGGTTCGCTCGATCACGAGACCTCGGTCCGGTTGAAGCGGCAGAAGAGCTGCGAGGTGTGCTTGCCGATAACTGGTGGGGTCCAGCAGTCTTCATCGCGTTCTACATGGTTCGTCCGCTGGTGCTCTTCCCCGCCACGATCCTCACGGTGCTCGGTGGCCTCGCCTTCGGCCCGGTGTGGGGATCTGTTTGGACGGTTTTGGCGACGACGCTCTCAACGGCGGTGACCTACGCAGTCGGAAGGTTCTTTGGCTCGGACCGCTTGGTCACCAAGTTCCGAACCTTGACCGGTCGACTACTGGACCAGGCGCTCGATCGGCCGTTCGAAACGGCGTTGATCATGCGGCTGCTCTATCTCCCTTTTGATCTGGTCGGCTACGCCGCCGGCTTCCTGCGTCTCCGGTATGTGCCATTCGCCATTGGATCACTGATCGGCACTGTTCCGGGAACGCTCGCATTTGTCGGCTTCGGCGCTTCTGTTGACTCGCTGGATGAAGGACTGCCGTCGTTCGATCCGTGGATTTTGGTCTCGTCGATCGTGCTCGCCATCGCCGGTTCACTCGTCGCCCGCTGGCTCCGCTCCCGCCAAACCCCGGATTGGAACGGATTGGTGGAGTGAGACGGTCGTAAATGGTCGCGTGACTCCACCAATCCAAGCCTCTCGCGGATTGGTGGAGTGAGACGGTCGTAAATGGTCGCGTGACTCCACCAATCTGGTAGTGGGAGACGGTTAGACGATTCGGGAATCAGTCTTTCCCCAGTAGCGGTCGCGCAAGATGCGCTTATAGAGCTTGCCGGTGGGCAGCCGAGGGAGCTCAGCCTCGTAGTCGATGGTCTTGGGACACTTGTAGGACGCGAGACCATCGCGCGAGAACGCCATTAACTCGGCGGTGAGCTCGTCTGATTCCTCGATGCCATCGGCCAATTGGACCACCGCCTTGACCTGTTCGCCCATGTCTTGGTCGGGAACCCCGAACACCGCGACATCGGCAACCTTGGGGTGGGTAATCAGTCGGTCCTCGATTTCGCGGGGATAGATATTGACGCCGCCCGAAATGATCATGTGGGCCTTGCGGTCGGTGAGGTACAAATAGCCGTCCTCATCGAGATACCCAATGTCGCCGAGCGTGGTTCGTCCGCCGTCGAGGGTTGCGTCCGCTGTCTTCTCCGGGTCCTTGTGGTATTCGAAGGAACCGCCGCCGGAGAAGTAGACGCCGCCCTCTTCACCTGCAGGAAGATCGTTGCCCTCGGGATCACAGATGTGCAGTTGGCCCGCTGGAACTCGCCCCACTGATCCGGGATGTTCCAACCACTCTTCGCTCGTGATAAAGGTCGCGCCATTGCCTTCTGTGCCTGCGTAGTACTCAAGGAACACCGGACCCCACCATTCGATCATCTGGTGTTTCACCGGAACCGGGCATGGTGCGGCCGCGTGGATGGATACTTCCATGCTCGACACGTCGAAGGATTCGCGGACGTCGTCGGGAAGCTTGAGCATCCGAGAGAACATCGTCGGGACCCATTGGGAGTGCGTGGCTCCGTAGGTTTCGATGGCTCGAAGAGCATTGGCCGCGTCGAACTTTTCCATGATGACGAGGGTGCCGCCGAGACGATGCACCGGGGCCGAAAACGCGAGCGGCGCAGCGTGATACATCGGGGCGGGCGACAGATAGACCATGTCGGCTCGGTAGAGGAATCGAGGAACGAGCGACCCATCAGTTCGGGGATCGATCTCCTCGAGATCGTGTTCGGGAAGCGGACGCTTGACGCCTTTGGGTCGCCCGGTTGTCCCGGACGAGTACAGCATCATGGTGCCGGGGCTGGGGTCATCGATCGGCGTCGTCGGGAAGGCTGCGATTGCGTCCTCATAGGAATCCCACCCGTCAGCAGCGCCGTCGACCATGAGCCACCGTGCGCACGTGGGCATCGTGGCGCGATCGAGGGCCGCGGCGATTTCGGCTTTGGCCGCCGAGGTAATCAGCAGGCTGGCGTCGCAGTCGTCGGTGATGTACTCGACCTCGGGCGCGGTGAGATAGCTGTTGACACAGGTGACATAGATGCCGGATCGATACGCGGCCCAGATGACCTCCATGTAGCGAATCTGATTTTCCATGAAGAGCGCGACGTGGCCGCCTCGCTGGATGCCTTCGGACCGAAACAGGTGAGCGAGCTGATTGGCTCGGGCATCGAGTTCGGCGTAGCTGAGCTGCGCTCCGGAACCCGCCATGATGACGGCCGGATTGCTGTTGTCGACAAAAGACCCTGGATGGGCCATCACGTCCCCCTTGTTGCCGCTCGTCCCCCGAGCGGTAGATGGCGACGCTAACCGATCGAGTACTTGCCGGTCGAGAAGAGTCGACCAGGCGACGGTCGAGGAGGCTCAGCTCCGCAAGGGAGCCATCACTTGTTCGACGAACCGCTCGATGGGTTCAAGCGATGTCGGGTTTCCGAAGTCCAATACGAAATGGGTGACACCGAGCTCGATCTGGCGCTCCAACAGCTCGGTCCATGCTTGTGAATCTGCATCGCTCTCGGGCAGCGCCCGCTCGAGGGTGCGAGAAATTTCGATGTCGTCGATGCTGCGACCTGCCGCTTCAGCTGCCTCTTGGACAATGTTGAGCTTGCGTCGGAAGTCTTCGCTGGTCTTGGCTCCGCCGTTCCACATGTCTGCCAAACGGCCAACCATCGGTAGTCCAATCTGCTCACCTGCGGCACCGATGCAAATTGGAGGGACAACCTCTGGCAGAGGAGGCGCGGATGCTCCGTCGATGGAGTAGTGCTCGCCTGTGAAACTTGGCTCGTCTTCGGTCCACATGAGCCGACAGATCGTGATGACTTCTTCGAGCTGAGCGAATCGGACAGACGGCTTGGGGAAGTCATAGCCATATGCCTCGTACTCGTCACCTCTCCAACCAGCGCCAATTCCGAGAATGAATCGGTTGTTGCTGAAGTACTGAAGCGTTGCTGCCATCTTGGCCGTGAGCGCTGGTGGCCGATAGCCGTGACCGAGAACGTGATGGCAGAGCAGGACGTCGGGGCACGTGGCTGCGATCCAGGTGAGCGACACCCAGGCCTCCATGAACGGGTCCGTCTTCGCGTCGAAGCCGTAGAAGTGATCGGCGATCCAAATCGAATCGAAGTGTTGATTCACCGTCGGGAGAATGTGCTCGCTCTGGTAGACGACGATCGGTTTGTGATCGCTCCAACGATTGCCAATTACAGGAGAGAGCCAGCCGAAACGAAGATCGTGAGTCACGCTGAGAAATCTAGAGGCTGGCTCGCTAGTCGTTGTAGCGACGAACCTTTACTTTCTTGCCTCGCAACATGGTCGAGCTGACCGACTTCGATACGCGCTCGACGGCGTCCTCAGGCACACCGACAACCGAGAAGTTGTCCGAGATGCGGATTGGGCCAATTTCTTTGCCGGTGAGTCCTGCTTCGTTGGCGATCGCTCCGACCAGGTCGCCGGGTCGCACGCCGGCGTTGCGACCCAGGCTGACGAACACAAATCCTGTGTCGGGGTTCGATGCCCGAGGCGCCTTTTCGAACTTGCCGCCCTTTCCTGACTTGCCGCCGCCCTTTTCGTATTTGGCGTGCTTGCCCTTGCCGGTGTGATCACGCTCTTTGCGGATCGTGGCATCTGGAATCTCGACTTCGTCGAGGAACGTGCCGCGGGCCTCGTGCATCAGCTTGATGGCGGCGAGGGCGATGTTGCGATCGTTGTCCTCGCCAGCGAGTCCGTTGAGGATCGGGTTGTAGTCCTCGAGATCATCGGCGGCGAGCGCTTCTCTAACGGCCTCGACGGTAAGCGCAACTTGTCGGGTCCGCAGATCCGAAACGGTGGGGACCTTCTTGACCGTGATGGTCTGCTTGGTAAGCCGCTCGATGTTCTTCAGAAGGCGCTTCTGGCGGGGCTCTGCGAGGGTGATCGCTATACCTTCTCGGCCTGCTCTGCCAACGCGTCCGATTCGGTGTACGTAGCTTTCGGGTGCCGACGGAACGTCGTAGTTCAACACGTGGGTCAGCGTGTCCACGTCGAGGCCGCGGGCGGCAACGTCGGTGGCGACGAGGAGCTCGGCAGTGCCGTCACGGAGACGGCTCATGACTCGATCGCGCTGCTTTTGATCCATGCCGCCGTGGAGGGCCTCGGCTCGGTACCCGCGGCCGTTCATTGTCTCGGTGAGTTCGTCTACCTCGGTGCGGGTACGACAGAACACGATGGCGGAGTTCGGCGCCTCGATGTCGAGGATGCGGCCGAGGGCTGCTGGCTTGTGATGGCGCTGCACGAAGTACACAGCCTGGGTGATCAGCGCCGTGCCGGGGTCGGCATCGCTCCGTGCGATCTGAACCTTGGAGGGATCGTTCTGGTAGCGCTTGGCGATGGCATTGATGCGAGGCGGCATCGTGGCCGAGAACAGAACCGTCTGGCGGCTGTCTGGGGTTGACCCCAGGATCTCCTCGATGTCGTCGGTGAACCCCATGTCGAGCATTTCGTCGGCCTCGTCGAGTACGACGTGACGAATGCCGTCGAGGTCAAGGGAGCCTCGCCGGATGTGATCGAGGGCTCGGCCGGGAGTCGCGACGACGACGTGGGCCCCACGCTTCAGGGCATGAAGCTGACGCTGAATCGGTTGACCGCCGTAGACCGGCACGACCTTTACGTTTTGCTGGGTTCCGTATTTGTGCATGGCTTCGCTGACTTGCACAGCCAGCTCGCGAGTCGGAACCAGGACCAGCGCCGTGGTGATCGGCGCATCGTCGGCGTTGATCGTGTTGAGAATCGGGAGAGCAAACGCCGCAGTCTTGCCGGTCCCGGTTGCGGCCTGGCCCAGCAGATCACCGCCGTCGAGGAGAAGGGGAATCGTCTCGCGCTGGATCGGAGTTGGCTCTTCGTATCCGAGGGCGATGAGGCTCTTCAGCAGTTCGGGTCGGAGACCGAGTGCGGCAAACCCGGTGGGTTCCTGCGTTGTCCCTGCGGGATCTTCTTGAGCAAACCCAGTGGGTTCTTCTTGAGTACTGGGTTCATTCATTGCTTGCCATTTCGTAAAGGGACACCCACCCTACGGACGATCCGGCGTCAGCGCCCGGTGTTGGGAACATCGACGGATGTGAGTTTTGTCTCTCATACGGCCGATTTTGAGCAGGTTGGACCCTTGACAGGAGCCGTCAGGCAGCCGCTGATCCAAAGCTTGCGACCGGAGCGTCCCAATCATCGGTGTTGATATCGACGCCGAGCCCAGGGCCCGTCGGGATCGTGATGTGGCCGCCGACCGCCTCGATCGGAGTGGATCGGACCGGATATCCGCTCTCCATGTAGGGAGCGGAGATCCAAGTTCCTTCATAGAGCGCAGGATCGACAGTTGATCCCATTTGTGTCGTGGCTGAGGCCACAAGGTCGCCGCCCCAGGTGTCGTCGATGGTGAGCGGGGTGCTCGTTGCCTGGCAGATGTCACGAACCGCACGGAGCTTGGTCAAGCCGCCGACTCGAGAGAGCTTCATGCCGAAACCTTGTGCGATCCCGCTCGAAATCGCATGCACGACCGCGTCGACGCTTGTGGATGACTCATCGAGAAAGACCGGGTGGTGCGTCCGGCCCATGAGAGCTCGATGTTCCTCGACCGTCGAACATGGTTGTTCAAGAACGAGTGGAATGTCTTTGCAGGCGATGCTGAATTCGAGTGCATCGCGGACGGTCCAGCCTCGGTTTGTGTCGGCTAGCAGGCGAATCCCAGGAGGACAAACCTCGGCAAGGGCGTGCATGGCGGCTACATCTTCGTGGAGCGGTCGGCCGCCGGTCTTGAGCTGAAGCCGGAGGTATCCGTCGGCGACCAACGACGCTGCCTTGGTCGCGGTGGCTTCGGGCGAGTCGGGCATGATGCCCCAATAGGATCGCACCCGGTCGGTGTGGGACCCGCCGAGCAGATCGGCGACGGAGCGGTCGGTTGACTTGCCGAGGATGTCCCAACACGCAAGATCGATTGCGGACTTTGCGTAGTTGTGGGCGTGGAGAAGTCGATCCATCTCGTGATTGATAAGCCCGAGTTTCGTTGGATCCAGGCCAATCAACTGAGGAGCAAGTTCGACGATCGCAGCACGAGCACCGCCGGCGAATTCTGCTTGATACCCAGGCCCGAGGGGACACACCTCGCCATAGCCCGTGATCGCTTCGTCAGTGAGAATCTCGACGATGTGCGTCTCCGGCGCAGCGACAGACGAGATGGACATTTGGTAGGTGCCGCCAGCTGAAACGAGCGTGTGGCTGAAGACTCGGATTCCCACGATCTGCATGTGCGGGAGACTAGTGGGAGCGTCGCGGGCACACTGGAGACCATGGGCGCGCCAATCACCGAGACAGAATCTCAGCCAGTCGAAGAGTCGAAACAGCGAAATCTCAAGCGGCGCGTCATTCTGATTGCCGTTGGTCTTCTCTCGCTCGTGGCCGCCTGGTTCATCGGGGGTGCGGTCTTGCCTCGGTGGTGGGCCCAAACGCTCGGCGACATCATCGACGGCAGATTGTTCTTTGGCAGCATGCTCGGATTCGGTGTCGGTTTCGGGTTCACCGTGCTGCCGATTCTCGTGATTGCCGTCGGTTGGCGGTGGCGCAAGGGTCTCAATCGGGCGATCATCTTCCTGGTCCTTGCTGGCCTGCTGGCTATGCCCAACTTGGCAACACTCGGGATTGTCGTCGGCAACGGAAACGCTGCTCATGCAGGCGAACGAATCCTCGACGTCGATGGCCCAGGCTTCCGAGGAGGCTCGTTGGTTGGTGCCATCATCGGGGTGGTTGTGGCGGTCGGCCTTCTCGCGCTGAACGGCTCCCGGCGCCGCAACAAACGCAAGGCCGCGGAACTCAAGGTTCAGCTCGACAGTCAAGCCTCTTCCTAGGTTGTCTCTCGGCCGCTCGGCTGCCGGTCCTGAACTTCCATAGTCCGAACAGCCCATCTTTCTTAGGTAGTTCTTTGGCCGTGGCGATCCCTCATGGGTGCCAATCCGTGCCGAAGCAACTCACTCCAGCCGCCGTCATGGGTGTTTGATCACGGCGATGCTCGCCATCCTGGCGACACTCGCTGGGACACCTGCTGCTTCGGCTGAGACCGGCCGGGTGGTCACGGTGAGCTCCTCAGGAGCAACCCAGCAGGAAGTGCACGCGTCGTACTACGACGAGTTCGTCACCTCGGTGGAGCCTGCAAGGAACTACACCGGATCGGTCGAGAATTGTGAAGCGGGAAGCATCTCGCCCGCCTACGCACAGGATCAAGTTGATCGACTGAACTGGTATCGCTGGCTCGCTGGCGTCGATGCCGACGTCACGCTCGATCATTCATTAGACCAGGCGGTACAGGAAGCTGCACTAGTGCACGCCGCTGGCGCCGATTGGGCCCACGTGCTCCCCGAAGATGCTGCGTGCTGGACTCAGCGCGCGGCGGATGCGTCCCGATCCTCAAACCTCGCTCGTGCTGCTGGCGGACTTGCGGTGGAGCAATACATCGAGGATTGGGGTCCAGACAACGGTTCTGTTGGTCACCGGCGATTCGTTCTCCGTGAGGAACTGGATTTCGTGGGTGTTGGCGAGGCGCCGCATCCGGACGAAGACAAAGTCACCAACGTGATTGACGTAGCCAAAGGTTTCTGGGGCCGGCCAGAATTGGCACCAGAGGCTGTCCTGTGGCCACCGGCGGGTCCGGTGCCATCCACCATGATGTATCGCCGTTGGTCGATTTCGGTGGGTGGTGCTGACTTCTCGAACGCTGTGGTTTCGGTGCGTCGTGATGGCCAGCCCATCACCACGTCGATCGAGTACCTCGATTCCCCAGCTGTGGGTCTCGATCCAATCCTGGTGTTCGCAGTGGATCAAACGGACCTTCCGATCAAGGGTGAATCCTCGAGCTACGACGTCGCGATCTCGGGCGTGCAAACACCCAACGGCCTGACCACGTTTGTATGGACAACCGACGCGTTTGACGCCGACGCACAACTGGCAACACCGCGTCCGGTCACTGCCGAGCCCGAGCAGCAACCGGCGCCAGAATCCAAGGCCGGTTCGACGTCTGTTGTCGATGCGACCTACGAAGACCTTTTGAATCGATTGCCGAACGACGCTGAGCGCGATAGCTGGGATGCCGCCTCCGGTGTGGGTCGGTCCAACTTGGTGCAGGAGCTGGCGCTGTCCGACGCGTGGGTCGGCTCGGTCGTTGATGATCTGTATCTCGCCACACTTGGGCGCTATCCCGATCCGGCAGGACGGCAATACTGGATCGAGCAGATCCGCAACGACATGCCGATTCGGGAAGTCGCTGCCAGGTTCTTCTCGAGCCCGGAATACGTCGGCTCCATGACCACCGAGGCCTGGGTCGAAGATCTCTACACCGAGATTTTGGGTCGAACACCGGATGCAGGCGGGCTCGAGTATTGGAGCGATCAAGTACGGACGACTTCAGAAGGTGATGTCGCAGTGCGGCTGTATCAGGCCCCCGAAAGCCGTCGCCGCCGAGTCGCAGATCTCTACGAGAAGCTGTTGGATCGGGGTCCGGATTCGAGCGGGCACGCCTACTGGGCAGAGCAGTTGATGGAACAGGGTGACATCGCGCTTGCTGTTGAGCTCGTCAGTTCAGATGAGTACGTCGCCCTCAATTCCTGACCACGCCAGTCGAACTCCTGAGCCCGCCAGTTCGACCACGCTTTCCCCCTCGTTCTAGCCTGCCGCCAGGGATCGAATAGGGGAGTGTGCGTGATGACGATCGTCGCCGATGATGTTGCCGAGCAAGAGGCTCGAGCATTGCCGAATCGCGGACCGATCTGCTTTGGACCCGACGGTCTCCTCGAGCCCGGCATTGTCGAGGCCTACAACACGTATGGCTTCTATGTCTTCGAGGGTGTTATTGATGAGGGTGAAATCGCCGAGGCGCGGGCCGAGGTCGACGCCGTATTGGCGCGAGCTCCTTACCCGACGTCGAAGTCCCCCACGGATCGCAACGGCCAGCCGGCACTTGGTGTTGGCGATGCGGTGAGCCCATTCATCATGGCGGCGCCGCTGAGTGACCCTGTCGGTGGCACCCGGGCGAACAACGGCCGCCATCCGGTCAAGATGCTCGAGCCATCGCCCACCGACGACGCGCCGCCCGAAATCACCTACCTCATTCTTCGGCCGCTTGAAGTGCTCGAGACGTTCTTGTGTATCTACGGGCACCCGCAGCTCCTGAAGGTTGCCGAGTCGATCAACGGACCGGACTTCACTCCGTTCAACGAAGTCGTGTTCGTGAAGGAACCAGGGCTCGGGCCATCGGTTGCCTGGCACCAAGATGGTCAGACGCACTGGGACAACCCAGCTTGGGAACCGAACATTCACGGCTTCAACCTCCAAGTGCAGCTCTACGGAAGCACCCCGGGTAACGGGGTGTGGATCATTCCGGGCTCTCACACCTGGGGCAAAGCAGATATCCGCTCGATGTTCGAACCGGACGCAGAATCAGACCGGTTGCCGGATGCTGTGCCCATGGTCTGCGGACCGGGCGACTGTTTCATCACGAACCGTCAGGCCGTCCACGGGTCCTATGCCAATGCATCCGACGATCGTCGGGTGACCGTGAACTTCGGGTTTCACAAACGCTCGTCGGTGTTGGACCAGCAGGGAGTGCTGTCGGGCAAAGGAAACGTCTACACCGACGACTACATCCGAGAGCGGGCCCGATGTATCGCGCTTGCGATCGATGCCCGGTCACAGCGTTTCGTCGATGAGACGCCGTATACGTATGCTCCGCTGGCCGGCGAAGAGGATCAGAATCGCGACACCGTCCAGAACCGGGCAGAGATCCTGACGAACTACAACAAACGCGACATCGGAATCTGAGGCTCACCATCGTGTCCAAAGCTGCAAATGCCCCGCTTTCCGCGGGTTTTCATCTGATCGTGAAACGCGACTGTGCGACCTGTGTGGCGATCGAACCGGCGATCGCCGAGCTCGGTCGGCGCCCTTTTGAACTCACTGTCTACAGCCAGGATGATCCGGCGTTTCCTGGGTCGGTTGATGTCGTGGACGACTCGGATCTACGAGTGTCTTGGCACCACGACGTCGAGACGGTTCCCACGCTCATTCTCGTGGAAGCGGATGGAGCCCAGCGTCGGATCGTTGGCTGGGAGCGGAGCCAGTGGGAAGACTTCACCGGCGAGACGGAGCTCGCGCCCGAGATCGTTGATTTCATGCCCGGTTGTGGTTCGCTCTCGGTGGATCCGAATCTCGTCGACGAGCTTGCAGTCCGATTCGGTGAGACCTCACTGCGCAGTAGGCGGGTCGAGTTTGCGGCGAGCGAAGACGAAGTCGAAGCGATGTATGACCGCGGTTGGTCCGATGGATTGCCCATCGTTGCGCCAACCGAGGATCGGGTCGCTCGGATGCTCACCGGTACGACGCGAGACCCACAAGACATCGTGGCGACCGTGCCACCAAATCTCGTAGATGTCACGGTCGAGCAAGTCGCCGTGAACGCGGTGATGGCTGGCTGTCGACCTGAGTACCTGCCCGTCGTGTTGACTGCGATTGAAGCCGCCTGCACCGATCAATTCAACATGCACGGGCTCCTTTGCACGCTTTGGTTTTCGGGCCCTCTCGTCATCGTCAACGGGCCAATTCGCAACGAGATCGGGATGAACTCTGGCAAGAACGCGCTGGGTCAGGGAAATCGTGCCAACTCCACAATCGGGCGAGCTCTCCAGCTCGTTGTTCGAAACGTCGGTGGCGGTGTCCCAGGGGTCGATGGAATTGACCGCTCGGCTCTCGGCGCACCGTCGAAGGTTGGCTGGTGTGTTGCCGAGGACGAGGAAAATCTGCCGGACGGCTGGCCCGCATTGTCGGTGGAACGAGGGTTTGCTCCTGGCGAAAACACGGTCACCCTGTTCGCCGGGCATGGCCCGAGTGGCGCGGTGGATCAGACGTCGCGAACTCCCGAAGATCTCACCCGCTCGTTGGCCGGTCGCTTGATCGCAACGGGGCACCCTGATCAGCCGAGTGAGGCCATGTTGATCATGACTCCGGAGCATCAGCGAGTCTTTTCCGATGCTGGATGGTCCAAAGATCGCTTTCGCCAAGAACTCGATCCGCAGCTCTTGATCGATCCGGCGCGAGCCCGTCAGGGCATTGCCGGAGACGAGGGAAGCGGCGGCGGCGTTCCAAAATTCCGGCCCGGATCCCTACTGATCATGCGGGCTGGAGGCAATGCCGGTGCCTTCTCGGCAATCATTGAGGGCTGGATTGGTGGTCGTAAGGGAAGCGAACCGATCACGGTGCCAATCTCCAGCTGAGAAGATCTGTGGCGACAAGCTTGTTTCTTGAGGAAGTCTTGACTCGAGTTTTCTTCAGTTTCCTTCGATGTCTTCAGGGTGAAGAACCACGCCCGGCGCATACCCGCCAAGGAGACAACCAACATGAAGAACCGACGAAGCCACAGAGGCGTCCGTGTCGGGGCCGTGGCTACCGCAGCTGCGACTCTGGCAAGTATTGGAGTCCTGACCGCTCCGGTTGAAGCCGAAGGCGAAGCGTTTCGCTGCGATCCTGGTTTTTATCAGGTCATTTCTGGTCAGCTCGCCGAGCTCGATCCAGCGAACGAACGGTACGAGACGATTGGTCCGGACCATTCCAACTACAACGCATTGGGCTACCGCCAGGCCGACGGCTTCCTCTACGGAGTGGCCGGCACCTCGCTCTACAAGATTGACGCCACCGGTGCCCAGACCAAGATCGCAACGCTCGACGTTGTTTCCGGTGCCTATACCGGTGACTTCGACGACAACGGACTCCTCAACGTCTCACGGGGCGGTCGCAATTGGTACAAGGTCGATGTGGACACCTTTGAGGCCACAGCGATCTCCGAGTTCAGCGGCTACACCGCCGTCGCCGACATCACGAACGTTCACGGCACCTTCTACGGCGTGAGCAGCGATGGTGCGCTCTACTCCTACGATCAGACCTCACTACAGTCTCGTGAAGTCGGAAGGATCGATGGTCTTCCCGAAACCCTGAAGGCCTACGGCGCGGCATGGTCGACCGCTGGCGGAAACCTCTACGTCGGCCGCAACTCCGGCGAGATTTATCAGATCACTGGCTACACGACAGCGACTCCAAAAGCGACGCTCGTTGGCCGAGCACCGGCGACCAACTCCAATGACGGCGCCTCCTGCTCGCTCGCACCCCCGGCTGCTGGACTCGACGACGTCGACGGACCGGTTTCAGAGAGTGAGCCCCGCACCGACGAAGCCAAAGAAGCCAATCAGAACTACAACGACAACTTCGACGAAATCTCTCAGACCTTCACGCCAGCAGAACCTGCGCCTGAACCAGAGCCTGAGCCAACGCCCGATGACTCGACGTACACCTTCGAAGACTCCGGTCTCGGTACAGGTCCGAGCTGTGTTCCCGGAGGCGATGAGGACCGACCAGAACGAGATCTGATCGACTCGCTGATCTCGGTGAGTTCAGAGACGTCGCTCTACTCGAACAATTTCGACGGCGACTCGCTTGTGGACTTCACCATCCTCTCTGGTAGCTGGAGCGACACCAACGGAACACTCGAGCAGCACCACATCTGTGGCTATGACTACACGGTGCTACTGAACGACTACTTTGTTTCGGACTTCCGCTGGGAAGCCAACTTCAGTGGGATCACCGACACAAACCAAGGTGGCATCATCATCAATCAGTCGTCGACCCGCAGTCGGGCCGGAGCCATGGTGATTGATCTCACTGATGAGGGCGGGACGCTCCGCTGGGGTGAGTACGACAGCGCCGGCTACTACCAGTTCCTGGACGCCGTCTCCATTGATGCGCCGAATACCGGCGAGGTCATCAAGTTGAGTGTCGAGGTCCACGCCAACGAGGTCTTCATCATGCTGAACGATCAAGTTGTTGGCCGTCACTGGTCAGAGCAGGTGGGTGGCATGGTCGGACTCGTCTCCAGCCTGGCCGATGTGAGCTTTGACGGTGTTGCGCTGACAGCACTGCCACCACAGCCAGCGACCCAGGACAGCTTGGGTGAGGCTCCGAGTGAGTAGTCGCAAGACAACAGTGTCCGCCGCCCTGCTCGCCCTCGCAATGATCTCAACCAGTGGTTGTGCATCGTTGCGGGGCGAGCGGGTTGAGTCCGGCATGGGATCGACCCAAGAGATCGACCTCGAGCCGGGCGAGGCCGCGGCCGATGCCGAGGACACAACGACGTCAACGTCCATCTCGAGTTCTGACGGCACCGTTCCTGATGAACTCGCCAGCTCAGCCGGTACTGCTGAGCCGGGCGGCATCGGAGTCGTCGAATATGCCAACGCACCACAGCTGCCTCCAGCCGCAGTGTCGGCGGCTTCTGCGGACTCGTTCAATTTCTTTGCCCCCGAGTTGTTCTCCGGTGCACCCGTATCCGGCCCTGATCTCTACGAGACCGGACCAGTCGTGGTGACATTCCTGTCGCCAACGTGTCCCGTCTCTGTTGCCGAGGCTCCCAGCCTGGCAGAGGCCGCTGAATTGGATCCGGAGATCACCTATGTGTTCGTGCACACCGGTGCGGATCGTGCGGCGTACCTCGAATATGTCGAGTACGCCGATCTGTATCAGCAGAACGCGATCCACATCGACGACACGGATCTCACCCTCTGGAACCGGTTCGACATTCAAGTTCAGCCATCGACAGTTCTTGTTCACACCTCAGGAGCTGTCACCGTCTCGACGGGTGGTCTCGATCATGAAGGTCTCGCCAACGCGGCCCGACTGGTGATGGGGATCTGATGAGTCTCGTTGTCAACACGACAACGGAGTCGGTTTGTCCGGAGCGGGCGGCGCTTCGGTCAGACCGACTGTCTGACGGCCAGCCGGTATCCGATGCCACGAACTGTGGTGATTCGGCCGGCCCCGCCAGGGTCGACCTTCTTGCGGAGGTTGGCAACGTGAACGCTGATGACGTGGTCGTCGCCGACCCAGTGCGGCCCCCACACGGCAGTGATCAGGTCTTGGCGAGTGACGGCCTCACCGGCGTGGATCGCCAGGCAGTGCAAAATCGCCATCTCGATCTTGGTCAGGTGGGTCTCGATCCCTTCGACCCAAACCTGGCGAGCCAGGCGGTCGATCCGCAGATCGCCGAGGTCAAGCGAGTCTGGGACGACGTCCTTGGGCTCGGCCCGACGCAACAAGACTTCGATGGGAACCAAAAGCTCTCGGGGTTGGAAGGGCTTGGTGACGTAGGCGTCAGCGCCGATCGTCAAGCCTTCGAACCGGCTGTCATCGTCGCTGCGCCCGGTGAGCATCACGACGAAAGCATCGCTGATGTCGCGGATCGTGGCGCAGACGTCCATGCCATCCATGTCCGGCAGACCCAAATCAAGGACGATCAGGTCGGGATTCCAGGACGCGACCAACTCCAGGCCGACTTGGCCGGTCGATGCGATCTCAACCGAATAGCTCGCTTGTTCGAGCACGGTTCGTAGCAACACCTGAAACGGCATCGAGTCTTCGATGACCAAAAGGCGGCGGCTATGTGTGCTGTCTTCGTCTGACTCGCTGAGCGGTCCGTGATGAGTCGCCATCGTGGTCCAATCGGCACGTACTCCCGAAACCTAAGAAGTGCAGGAAGATGCTTCCACAAGCAATCCCTCGTTGAAGGGGTGAGTTCAGGGCGGGGGAGCGAGCGGAAGCAGAACTTGGAAGGTCGCACCTGGCCGGTCCTGGCCGACCAGGCTGATCGCACCGCCGTGGCGCCGCACGATCTCATGAACGATCGCCAGTCCCAAGCCTGAACCGCCAGCATCACGATCCCTTGCTTCATCCAGTCGCACGAAGCGCTCGAAGATGCGAGCGGCATCGGCGTCCGAGATTCCATCTCCGTCGTCGGCAACGGTGAGCACGGCCATCTCGCCTGCAACGGCGACGCTCAACGTCACCGAGGAAGCCGCATGGCGAGCCGCATTGTTCGCCAGGTTTTGGACGACTCGCTCCAGATCCCGCTGTTGTCCAGTCACGAAGACGCCTTTCGTGCCGGTGAAAGTGAACTCAGGGTCAGCGCGGACCGAACGTTGATGGTCGATTTCCGCGCCGATCAGTGCGTCGAGGTTGACCCGACTGGTCGTTGGTGCTGGTCGGTGCGTGACTTGGGCTTCCGATCGGCTGAGAAAGAGAAGATCGTCGACAAGAAGTTGAAGTCGACGTGCTTGCGAGTTGAGCTTCGGAAGCAGCACGGAGGTGTCGACTCTGTCGGGATAGGCGGTCGCGACATCGAGTTGTGCCAGCAGACCCGCCACCGGGCTTCGCAGCTCATGTGATGCATCTGCCAGGAACTGACTTTGCTGCATGGTCGATGATTCGAGCCGGCCGAGCATGTCGTTCATGGTCATGGCCAACTTGTCGATGCCGTCACCTGCTCCGGTCTCTGGCACTCGGCGATCGAGGGATTGTTGGGTTATCTGTTCGACCTCCATCCGCATTCGCTCGACCGATCGCAACGAACGGCGACTGAAGAAACTGGTCAACAGACCGGTGGCGCCCATCAGGATGATCAACAACGGAAGAACGAAGGGAAGCGCACTGCGGATGAACGCTGTCAGTCGAAACGGACCGGCGCTCGCGGTGACAACCGTGTATGCCGTCGTGGCATCGACCGTCACGATCCGCTCGAGATACAACCAATCCTGGTTGTCGTATCGCTTGATGCCTTGCGACTCGCCAGGCCTCTCTTCCTCGTCCAATGAAATGGCGAGTGATTCACTGGCGAACGGTTCGTTGATCAAATCTGCAACATCGAGCCCACCGGTGCTGACCACTTGCTCATCGAGAAGGACGGCCCAGAAGGTGTCTTGTCCTTGGTCGTCGCTGAGACTCAACGAGATGTCGATGTCAGCCGGATCGATTCCAAGCTCGAGTTGGCTCGCCGCACGGTTCATTTCCGCGTCCTGGGCTGTGACCGTCGTGGCAAAGATCGCGCCGAAGATCAAGGCCAGCAACAGCAAGAGTCCAACCGCAGCAAGGACGCCGACGACCAGTGCGGCGACGAGTCCGGCACGGAAGCTGACCGATCGCCATTTGCGCCGGAGGAACGTCACCGAATTCCGGTTTCGACGACTCGGTACCCAACCCCTCGGACCGTCTGAATCGATTTGGTCCCGAACGGCTCGTCGACTTTGCGGCGCAAGTAGCTGACGTAGACCTGGGTGACATTTGGGTCGTCTGCTTCCGGATCACCCCAAACGTGCTCGAGGAGTTCGTACTTCGACACCACATCGCCCTTGCGGTGCAGCAGGTACTGAAGCAAGGAGAACTCGCGAGGCGTCAGATCAATCGCCGTATCTCCACGATGCACGGTGTGGGCGGCGGGGTTGAGGACAAGATCATCAGCACAAAGGTCGGCATGGACGGGCGAGCCAGCGGGCGCGTTGTGTCGCCTGATGATCGCCCGAAGACGAGCGAGCAACACGACCCAATTGAACGGTTTGGTGACGTAGTCGTCGGCTCCGAGTTCCAGTCCTTCGGCTTCGTCGAAGGCGCCGTCCTTGGCGGTCAGCATGAGAATCGGCGTTGCGTTCCCCTCGGCACGGAGGGTTTGGCACACCCGATAGCCGTTGAGTCCTGGAAGCATGATGTCGAGAACGATCGCGTCATAGGCGTTGAGTTGGGCCCGCTCGAGCCCTACGTCGCCTCGGTCGACGAGGTCGACAGCAAAGCCCTCAGCTTCCAGCCCCAGGCGAATCGCATCGGCGATCACTGCTTCGTCTTCGACAACCAAGATCCACATTGTTCGATCATTGTGGCCCAGCTCTGAGCTTCTCGGTGCCTTGACCGGAGCCTCGTTCTCAACGATCTCTCAATATCTCTCAGGAAACCGCAAGGGCCTGCCGGTCAGTGTGTTCTTCAACAAGTCCACGCAAATCCCAGGAGAGCACCAACATGATCAACGTTTCCGGAGTCACCAAAACCTACGGTTCGCGAAAGGCCGTCGAGGACGTCACCTTCGATGTTGCTGCGGGTCGTGTGACCGGCTTCGTCGGCCCGAACGGGGCTGGCAAGTCAACGACGATGCGAATGATGGTGGGACTCACCCACCCGGACCGTGGCGAGGTTCGCTACGCCGGGACTCGCTACAGCGACCTCGTGAATCCTGCCCGCCTCGTTGGTTCGGTCCTGGATGCCAAGTGCATGCACCCGGGTCGAACTGCCCGAAACCACTTGAAGGCGATGGCGGCTGCAAGCGACATCCCGATGTCTCGGGTCGACGAAGTGCTTGGGTCTGTCGGTCTGGAAACCGCTGCGAATCAGCGGGCAGGCAAGTTCTCCTTGGGAATGAAGCAGCGGCTGGCACTTGCTGGTGCTCTCCTGGGTAATCCTGAAGTGCTGCTCCTCGATGAGCCGGCCAATGGTCTCGATCCCGATGGCATTCGCTGGCTACGCAACGAACTGCGCTCCTTCGCTGATAAGGGCGGAACCGTCTTCGTCTCGAGTCACCTGATCAGCGAACTCAGCCAGTTCGCCGATGATCTCGTTGTTATTGGTGGTGGACGTCTGCTGGTCAGCGAATCCCTTGGAGCGATCGAGAGCCGCAGTGAACGCTCAATCGTTGTCCGTACTCCTCAGGTGGTCGAGCTCAGCGCACTGCTCAGCGCACACACGTCAGAAGTCGAGTTCACCGGTGATCGATTAGTCGCTCGAGGGATGACCTCTGAGGACGTCTCGAACCTCATCTTCGATCACCGAATTCGGGTCACCGAACTCACTGAGGTCACGAGATCGCTCGAGGACAACCTCATTGACATGACCAGCGCCAGCGCCGAATTCGCCTCCGCCTGAACCAATTTCGCCTCCTATCTCAACTGCTCAATCACCATTTCGACGAACGGACAAACCAATGACCACGACCATGCCTACTACCCAATCCACGACCATCCCGAGTACGACTCACCAGCCAGCGCTCGCCCAGAACCTGATGGCTCCCGGCACCCGCTCTGCGGCGGACGCAGTTCGCTCGCTTCCTGGCTCGCTTCGAAGTGAGTTCATCAAAATTACCTCTGTTCGATCAAACGGTGCGATTGCCATGCTTGCGATCGCCGTCAGTGGTTTCGCCACATGGGCCGTTGCCAACTTCGTCACGGATGAGGTGTTGACCACGGCGGAAGTCTTCACCTTCGCCACGGTGTTCACCGCCGTATTCGCTGCAGTTGCAGGAATCCTGATGTTCAGCTCCGAGTCACAACACGGCACACTCTCGCCAATGATGACCGCGCAGCCTTCGAGGGCAGTTATTGCCGTAGCGAAGACGATCGCTGCTGGGTCCTTCGGAGCGCTGCTCGGACTCATCGGGATGGCTGCTGCGATCGCCGGTTCGGCCCTCGCCGGAATCGAGTTCGGCGATACCTCGACGATGGCGAGTGATGGCGGCAGGGCGCTGCTCTTCACGATCTGCGCATCGGTGCTCGGCGTGGGTATCGGGATGATTGCTCGACATAGCGCAGCAGCCATCTCTGGCCTGCTTGTGTGGTGGCTCGTCGTGGAGAACCTGCTCAGCGTGTTCGTGAGCGAGCGCTATGCGCGGTTCATGCCGTTCTCCGCTGGGAATGCCATGGTCGGTGCGGCTACCGGCGCTGAGCGAGTCGACGACACCCTGCTCCTGAGCGCCACCGAAAACGCTCTGGTCTTCGGTGGCTACGCCCTCGCCGCCGTGCTCATCGGTGCTGTTCTGTTGAAAAAGGTCGAGACCGACTGATTCAACCTGCGCATCAAACTCGTGTCTCGAACACGGCCGGCTCGATACGAGAGCCGGCCAAGTTCCTTCTACAGGATGATGCTTGGACAACCGACAACAAATAGTGCCACCGCGGCCGGGTGCTGTCAGGACCATTCGTCCTGGCAGCACCTTCCTCGTTCAGTGATTCCGGGGAGAATCCACTCAGGTTGATCGCGGTATCCGTCGAAGAAGAAAGAGCCGCTCCGTCGGTCTGTTCTGAAAGGGCGATCTGTTGAACTTCACCTTGCTGTTCTTGAATGTCGTGATCATCGGCCTGGTGGTGGGCTGTGTTTGGTTGCGCAACGAGTGGGTCCGCCGTTCCGAGACCCGTCGAGCCTCTGGCCAACTCCGACTGCTGGGCCCGACCGATGAGCTTTCCGAGTTGACGTCGGTTGTAAAGCAGTGGGCGGACGCCAACGGCGTATTCAAGTCGGCACCGGCTGACCTCATACCGTCCTTCGAGATCGACGAGTTCGACGAACTGGACAGCACCGATGACACAGGGGCTGTGGATGATGCGGCCCAGCCGGTTGATGATTCGTCTTCTGAAAGTGGGAAGGCCGATCTGGCAGACGCCGATCCTGATGATGATCTCGATGATGTTGACGGGCAGAAGGCCACCGCGAAGAAGCCAAAGGTCAACGCCAAGAAGCGAGACGAAGCGACCGTCAGCTAGCGGCACCCGGAACCAGGTCGATGTCGACGACGTCACCCGCGCCGAAACCATCTCGGTCACCTTGGCCGATCACATACACGTTGCCGACGCCATGCACGATGGCTTGACCTTGGTCAATGACCAGCGCGGTGTTCTCGTCGATACCGACGAGACGAGTCCCGTCGTCGAGTTGTTTGGCCAGTGAATCGATCATCTCGGACCGAGCGCTGGAAATGCGATCGAAGTGCGGCATCACACAGAGATCTTTGAAGAACCCGAGTGCCTCGACGACGTTGCCGTGTCGAGGGGATGCCGAGACCGATCCCATCATCATTGCCCCGGCCGAGCAACCGGCGAGCGCCGACCCGGCGAGCCAGGCCTGTTGCACTGCGTACCAGGTGGCAGAGTGGCGAAGGCTGGCGATCGCGTGGGTCGGATCACCGCCGGAGAAGTAGGCGAGACCGCACCCCTCGGTGAGAGATGCAATCTGTTGGCTGTTGGCAGACTCGGGATCGATGGCTCGCACGGCCACCGTCTCGACCCCCATTGAGTCGTAGTGCTGCTCGCCGAGCTCGATCCATCGTGTGATGCTGGCATCACCCTCGAGGCCTGCTGATGTGGGAATGATGGCGACCCGTTGTGGTCGCCCATCGAGCAACGCACGGTCGACTTCTGCCATCACGGGCAAGAATTCACCGCTGCCAACAAGAGCGACAGGACCGGGGTGCTGCTGTTGGTCAGGCATGGTCGCCACGGTATCGAGGGTTCGGTCAGACCTCGACGAGCCGACCTAGCCGTCCATCATCATCTCGTCCATGCCATCGTCCATCGCGACTTCGGGTTCGTCGATCCAGTCGGGTTCCATCATCCCAGTGTCGGACTCCGTGGTGAGGGGTTCCAT
This sequence comes from uncultured Acidimicrobiales bacterium, assembly GCA_937930695.1. Taxonomy (GTDB): domain Bacteria; phylum Actinomycetota; class Acidimicrobiia; order Acidimicrobiales; family SZUA-35; genus CALEWY01. Next base: position 56,575 of record CALHCB010000049.1, read on the forward strand.
CATTTCCGCAGGCTCGACGTACGCCTCAGACGAAGAGTCGACCGAAGCAGAGCTCACGGAGGCATAGTCCTCGGAGGCATAGTCCTCGGAGACATGGCCTTCGCTGGATTCCGTTTCGTACGTGGTCTCAAGTTCGACCGTTTCGGAGTCCCAGCTGTCGGCAGCGCCCTCCGAGCCCATCGCCGGTGCAACATCGGCTCCACCGCCGTAGGCATTCATCTCGGACTCCTGAGACTCATGGTGGGCCGGTTCCATTTCTGACATGGCCTCCGAATCAGAGGGCGTCATCCCGGACCCGAAATTGGCGTCGTTCGTATCGTCGTAGGTTTCCGACTTGTTGTCGTGCATGTCTGGCTTGTCGTCGTAGATTTCCGATTTGTCGTGTATGTCGAGGGAGGGGGAGTCGCCGTAGTCGGCGTCGTCTTCGTAGCCGTAGCTGGTGGTCTCGATCTCGATGGGATCCGCGTCTTGTTCGTGCATGTCGGATTTGTCGTAGGTCTCGGACTTGTTGTCGTGCATGTCGGACTTGTCGTATGACGTGCCGATCGATTCGTCCGAGCGCAGCGACATTTCGTCAGCTTCCTCGTAGTGCGGCTGCTCGTACGCGGGTTCTTGATACGTCGGTTCTGAAGAGATCTGGTTTGACGTGTCGTGGAGCTCGTCAGTCGGTGGCTCTTCTTCGCTACGGTGCCCCAGCACTTGATGCTCTGGGACTTCGCTGATCATCGGTTGCGTGAGGTCATCGTCGAGCATGCCGTCGCCATAGTCAGCGCCTTCTTCGTACCCATACGTATCGGGCACGGGATCATCAGAGCCCAGCCCGAGCCCTTCGGAGATGACTTCGGTCATCTTCCCGATCACCGCACCGATCTCTCCGCCATCGATGTCTTCGCCGTGCTCATTCATCGACCCGCGCATCGAAGACGTTGTTGTGTCAGCCATTGGTTCCCTCCATTGCCGTTTGTGAACGCAGCGCACTGTGTGCCTGGCGTCGGGGGCCATAGAAGCACACGGACGTAACCAGAGCGGTTTTGCACCTGTTCAGGTACTAGCTTCTCGAAATGGCCAACGAACATGGGCATCTACCGAAAGCTGACGTCGACGGACTATCTGAAGCGCTTCAGCACCGTCGAGACGTATGGTTCGACAAGGCGTATGAGGATGACAATCTGTTCCTCACTCTGGCGGAACAGCCGGAAGTGCTGCGCATGTTCCTCGATTGGACGGCGTTCATCTACACCGACAAGTCGTCTCTTTCGCCTGACATGGTCGAGCTTTGTCGAATCCGGCTCGCCGAACGCAACGAATGTGTGCATTGAAGCCTTGCGCGGTCATCAAGTTTGATGACAGACCACGCAGCACATGCCAAGGGCAAGCTCGATGAACCCATGGTCCAGGCCGCAATCGGTGATCTCACCGACGCAGGGCGGATTGCTGAGCTTTCTCCCGCGACAGTTTTGGCACTGCGACTCGTCGACGTTCTGACGTCAGCGAAGCCAGCGGTTACGCCCGAGTTTTACGCCGAGCTCCGCAAAGAGTTCTCCGAGACTCAGATCCTCGAACTGGGCTCAGCCTTGTCGGTGGCATCGGGGTGGCAGCGCTTCATCGAGGCGTTCGGTATACGGCCTGATCAATGGTCGCCCGAGTCTGATTGAAGATGTCGCGAAATGGATTGGTCTTGACTGTTGCTCAGTCGAGACGGCCAAAGAACGTCAAACGCGCAGATTCGCTGAGCGAAAGACCCGGTTCGGTGTTGTAGGCGAAAACCACGAGGACCCGGGTCTGTTCACCGATGACCGGGGTGACTCGATGGAGCGCATCGCGGCCTCGGAAGAGCACCAAGGTTCCTGGGGCTGCAACGAGCGGGGCGGCCCAATGGGTCGGACCTCTTCCGTCGGTGTCGAGCACCGTGCCCACTTCGATCTCGTTGTTGTCGTGTGCGGCGGTATCTCGAAGGTGGTTGATGTACTCGAAGTCGCCACCCGCTTCAGGTTCCTGCACGAGGAGCGTGACGGAGAATTCCGAATTGTCGAAATGCCAGCCCAGTTCCTGGCCTTCCTCATAGAAGTTGAGGTTGATCGACGAGAGCGGGTCTGCGTATTCGTAAAGTTCTTGCTCGCCAAGAATCGCGCAGAGGAACGATCGGAACGTCGGGCTGTCGTAGATCGTGCGCAGATGGCTTCCATCGGGAATCTGGTCGGTCGTCACCGCTCCCTTGGTGCTCACGATGGGATGACTCCGGGCGTCGCTTTGAGGAAACGACGGATCAGGAGCATCGAGGTACACGTTGTGGTCTTGCTCGGAGAAGAACGCAAGCGCCCGGTGGTCGTTTGCTTCTGTGATCAGATCCCTGCACGCCTCGGGGCGCACGAATCCGTTGAGGGCGACGATGCCATTGCTGTCGAACGTGGTCCGGCATTGGCGCTGAAACTCGAGATCGTCGATCGGATGAGCATCGAGGTTGATGACGTCGGCGAGTGCGGCATTCGATGGCACGGGGTGATCCTAGGGGAGTGTCGATGAGCCGTTCCCTGTCGGTTCATTCTGAAACGAGGCGATCAGTCGTCTCGCCCCGGCTTGCGTCGGAGTTGCTTGCGCTGGGAGTTCTTTCGCTTTCCCTCGATCCGGCGCCGTTGGGAGCCGCGTGTGGGCTTGGTGGCCCGCCGCTTGCGCACCGGACGCAGGGCCTCACGGACCCGTTCGGCAAGTCGCTCTTGTGCGATCTCTCGGTTTCGCAACTGCGAGCGCTCGTCATCGACAACGACTCGAATGTCAGTCCCGAACTTCGAGGTGAGTAGCCGGCGCTGGGGTTCGGTGAGCACCTCCGAAGTCATCAGATCCCACGTGAGTTCGGCTCTGGAGTTCGTCTTGTTTGCATGCTGGCCACCCGGGCCGCCAGAGCGCGAGAAGGCCCACTGCAGCTCAGCATCGGGAACGGTGAGTGAGTTGTTGATGGAAATCGCCATGGGCAGAACCATGAGCCTTTCACAAGCGCAGGCTTGGTAGAGCACACTTTCGATGTGCACGTTGTTCTCGTCGAACCGCAGATCGCTCCGAATACGGGCAACATCATCCGCCTGTGTGCCAACACGGGTAGCAGCCTGGATCTCATCGAGCCCTTGGGCTTCTCGCTTGATGACCGTCTGTTGAAGCGAGCGGGTCTCGACTATCACGAGCTGGCAACGGTACGGACCCACGCAGCACTCGCGGACGTGAAACCGCTTCTGCCCGGCCGATGGTTTGCCTTCTCATCGCGAGGAACGAGACGCTACGACAGTGTGACCTTTCGCCCTGACGACGTGTTGGTATTCGGCTCTGAACAGTTGGGGCTGAGCGACCAAAGTCTCGGTCTGATTCACGACGAGAACATTTTGTCCATCCCGATGGTGTCCGGGAATCGAAGCCTCAATTTGGCAAATGCTGCTGCCGTCGTTGTGTACGAGGCATGGCGTCAGTTGGGATTCGAAAAGGCCGGAGCGACCCCTGGCACTGGACTGACCAGTGAAACTCCAGGGGCCGACCCTTTCGACAGGTGACCTAGGTGTTGGTGTTCGCTGACGGCGATCCGATCACACCACCGCCCAGGACCACGGTGTTGCCCGTCGATCCCAGGTGCTGCAACCAGCGCAACTGAAGCAACGTCGGGTTGTCCTGAGCCATGCGAGCCGCGTTTGCCAATGATCGCAGGGCGGCTGTTTCCCCGCGGGCCCGCTCCAGTG
>CALHCB010000050.1 GCA_937930695.1 uncultured Acidimicrobiales bacterium
CTACCGCGTTCCGCTCGCCGCCGTGATGTTCGTCGCCGAAACCACCGGCCGAGCTGAATTCGTCATTCCTGCCCTTATTGCCACCGCTGTGTCCCAGGCGCTGATGGGTGAGACGTCGATTTCTGATGGTCAGATCAGTGCTCGCCAGGGCGCCCTCGAACGTCGTCTGAACTTACCTGTTCGCTCTGTCGCCATCACCGAGATGGGCCACGTCGGCCCCGAGGATCCGCTCTTGGAGGTCATCGACCGGTTCGGCATGAACCCGGCTGCCCCGGCAGTTCCCGTGATCAGCGAGACCGACGGCTATGTCGGGCTGCTTGTGCTTCACGACATGGCCAACGCCATGTTCACCTCAGGAATCGAGGCCACGGTCGCTGACTGCATGCGCAAGAACGTGCAGTCCGTTGGCCCTGACGACCCGGCAATCGAGGCCGCCCGGCTGATGAACGAGGGCGACACTGCGGCAATCGCCATCGTCGAGGACGGCAAAGCCTTGGGTGTCGTGAGTGCCATGTCGCTCACCGGACTACGAGAACTCGAAAGCGACGAGTTTCTCGACCGGCCTGGTTTCGAGTAGTCGAAGCCAAGCAGTGGGAAGCCTCGTTCCCGCAACGTCGTGGAGTCTTGGTCAACCGAGCGCTTGATCAAGATCCTTGTGGAGATCCTCGACGTCTTCGAGCCCAACAGAGAGGCGAAGAAGCCCATCGGTAATCCCAACCTGAGCGCGCATCTCCGAGCCGAGTCTGCGGTGCGTGGTCGTGGCAGGGTGGGTGACAAGGCTCTTGGAATCACCAACGTTGTTGGAGATGTCAACGATCGTGAGCGAGTCGGCAAAGGCAAAGGCCTTCTGCTTGGTCCCGAGATCAAGTGTGAGGATCGTCCCGCCAGCGCTCATCTGTCGACGAGCAAGCCCAACCTGGGGATGTGAGTCAAGGAAGGGATAGCGCACGGTTTGTACCCGTTGGTCAGCCTCCAGCCGGTTCGCAAGATCAGCGGCGCTCCGGCCCATGGCGTCGACCCGAAGCCGCAACGTTTCAAGCCCTTTGGTGAGTACCCATGCGTTGAACGGGCTGAGCGACGGACCAGTGTGACGGGTGAACGCCATGAGTGGTCCCTTCACGAACTCTTCAGAGCCAAGTACGGCGCCGCCGAGCGTTCGTCCCTGGCCGTCGATGTGCTTGGTCGCCGAGTAGACCACGACGTCCGCGCCCAGATCGAGAGGTTTCTGAAGTACGGGGCTGGCAAACACGTTGTCGACGATCACCATTGCCCCGACCTCGTGCGCGGCCGCAGCGACGGCGGGGAGATCGATGACCTCGAGACCTGGGTTCGACGGTGTTTCCAGGAAGACCGCATTCGCTCCCCCGGCCAAGGCCTTTTGCCATTCGTCGAGGGACGTTCCATCGACCAGAACCGTCTCGACACCCATGCGAGGCAAGATCTCGTCGAGGATGACGAAGCATGAGCCGAAGAGCGCTCGTGATGCCACAACCCGATCGCCGGCCCGCAGCTGGCATGCCAACGATGCGTAGACCGCAGCCATACCACTGGCGGTTGCCAGACAACTCTCCGCCCCCTCGACCAGCCGCAGACGTTCTTCGAACACCGAGACGGTCGGGTTGCCGTATCGGCCGTAGATGTACCGATCATGTTCGCCGGCGAACGCCGCTTCAGCCTCGGACGCCGTGGCATAGACAAACCCGGAAGTCGGATAGATGGCCTCAGCAGTCTCGTCGAATGCAGATCGTTCGAGGCCACCGCGAATGAGGTTTGTCGCCTCGCCAAACTCGATCACGGAGTCGTCCACGGCAAGTGGCTCTTCCAGCCGCCTTCGTGTTGCCCGCTCGGCCCCACTGGCCCCTCAAATCCCGCTGACACGTTGTGGACTTCGGTGAATCCGCTTGCCGCGAGCGCCACGCCAGCAGCGTGTGACCGAGCGCCGGATCGGCAGAGCATCAAGAGCGGTTGATCCGCATCAAGACCAGCAGCGGCGTCTTCGAGGAAGCTCGCGTTCGCTCGGCCATCGGGGGCGAGGATCCATTGCACAAACCGGACATCGTTCGAGAGAGAGGACAGATCCGGTATGCCGATGTTCTGCCATTCACCCTCGGTTCGGACGTCGATGAGCACAGCGCGATCGTTCTCCTCGAGCATCTTCCACGCGGCGGCGAGATCGAGATCAGATGACAACATGAGGGCCTTTCGAATGGCTCACGCGGTGGCGAGCCTCTAGCGGGACGGCGGCCTGGGACAATACCAGACTATTTAGATCGGATTTATAGAGATTCAATCGTAGAGTGCACCAAACGGCCAATTCGCCAGCACATGTCTACGAATTCTTGGCCGCAACCTATCGAGAGGACCAAACAACTATGGCTATTCGTCTTGGCGACATCGCCCCCGACTTCACCGCCCAGAGCACCGACGGAGAGATCTCCTTTCACAACTGGAAGAACGATCAGTGGGTCGTGTTCTTTTCTCACCCCAAAGACTTCACGCCCGTCTGCACGACCGAACTCGGATACACGGCGAAACTCAAAGACGAGTTCGAAGCCAGGAACACCAAGGCCATCGCCGTCAGCGTCGACTCGGTCGACGATCACCAAGCATGGGTTGGAGACATCGAAGAGACGCAGGGCACCGCAGTCAATTTCCCGATCATCGCTGACCCCGATCGGGTCGTCGCCGACCTGTACGACATGATTCACCCCAACGCCGACAACACGTTGACTGTCCGCTCTGTCTTCATCATCGACCCTGCGAACAAGGTCAGGTTGACCCTGACCTATCCGGCCTCGACCGGGCGAAACTTCGACGAGATCCTGCGGGTTCTCGACTCGCTCCAGCTGACGGATGGATACAAGGTGGCCACGCCGGTCAACTGGACCCAAGGCGGCGATGTGATCGTGTCACCAGCACTGTCTGACGACGAGGCCAACGAGCTCTTCCCCTCAGGGTTCACCAAGATCAAGCCCTACCTTCGCACCACGGCTCAGCCGAACAGCTAGGGGCGTTTCTGGCGCCCGGACCGCCTCATGCGAAGTGGCGAATTCCGGGCCGCTCCGCCAAACTCCCAAGATGCGGATCGATACGAACCTTTCACCCAACCTCAACCTTGCAGCCGTCGCGGCCAAAGAGGCCGAGGATGCCGGATACGACGCTGTGTGGACCGCCGAAACGAGCCACGATCCGTTCTTTCCCTTGGCGCTTGCCGCGCCCGCAACCTCGACGATCGAACTGGGTACCTCCATCGCCGTCGCATTTGCCCGAAATCCCATGGTGCTCGCCAACATCGGGTACGACCTGAACAAGCTGTCCGATGGCCGGTTCGTGCTCGGTCTCGGGTCCCAGATCAAGCCACACATCACCAAGCGCTTCTCTATGGAGTGGAGCAAGCCGGCAGCTCGCATGCGAGAGATGGTGGAGGCCATGCATGCGATCTGGGATTGCTGGCAAGACGGCACCCGGCTCGACTTCAAAGGCGACTTCTACACCCATTCGATCATGACCCCCTTCTTCGATCCGGGGCCGAACCCGGCGGGAAAGCCCCGGGTCTACCTGGCTGGAGTCGGCCCGATGATGACCAAGGTCGCTGGTGAGGTTTGTGACGGCTTCTTCTGTCATCCCTTCACGACAGCGGAGTTCCTTCGCGACGTCACGTTGCCAGCGATCGAGGAAGGGCGTGCCATCACGGGGCGCTCAGCCGACGACTTCGAGGTCTGTCTTCCTGCGTTCGTCGTAACGGGCAACAACGAGCAGGAGATGGCGAAGGCCGCAGCGGCGGTCAAAGGACAGATCTCGTTCTACGGATCCACTCCGGCATATCGCGGTGTGCTCGAGCATCATGGTTGGGGAGATCTTCAGACCGAGCTCAACACGATGTCCAAGCAAGGCGAGTGGGAGGCGATGGCTGGCCTCATCGACGACGACATGCTCAATACTTTTGCCGTCGTGGGCGAACCTTCGACCATCGCGGCAGGACTCAAGGAGCGCTACAGCGGTTCGATCCAGCGTCTGAGCTTCAACTCCATGGGCACGACGAGTGACGACACGTTCATTCCCATCATCGAAGATCTTCGCGCCGGCTGAGTCCTGCGTGGCGTCGGGCGATGGCAGCTCGAAACGCGATCAGGCGCGTGGTGGGTCCACGGCGATTCGCATCCGCGCCTTCGGGCGCGGCAGCTCCGCCAACACATCAGCCAATTTCTCCGCCGAGTCAGCTCGGACCAGATAGCGACCATCGTCGCGAGGGCCCATCACCGTCGCGTCGAGACGAGACAACAAGGGATCGACGAAGTCGTCGGCTCCTGCACCACTGACCTCGGCCAAGGCGCCGAACGGAGGGAACTGGATCGCCCGACGGATCTCTGCTTCTTCGGCGGCAAACACGCCGGGGTCGGCGAGCGCCGCGGCGCGAAGAACGCGATGCTCCGGCGTTCGAGTCTGGAGCAACAAGCGTCCTCCGCCGCTTCTTGGCCCGACAATTCGAGCGGCACGCGTGAGAAGTCCCATCGCTTGCTCAGCAGCTCGATAGCGAGGGGCCAGAAGTTCCTGGTCAACGTCGAGAAAGACGACAGCTTGAGCCTCATGCACCCGATGCAGGACGGCTTCTGTACCGATCAGGACTCTGAGGTCTCCGAGGTCATCGAGCTTCATGTCCGCGGTCACTTCGCCGACCGGCTCACCGGCGAGCGCCTCGAGTTCCTCTCGAGCGCGGCTGACGCCGAGCCGAAGTCGCTTCAGCTTTGTTCCCCCACACACCGCACAGACAAGGGGCCGCCGTTCGCCGCCCGGACCGACCAAGGCACCCTCGATTTCGGTCATGAGCCGCTCGCCATCGTCAGTGCGAACAAGCTCGCCGCAGGACCCACACGCCAGCATGGGCGATCGACCCTTTCGGTTGAGAACGCAAATGACCCTGCCGGTTGTCGTCCTCAGTACCCGGGTGAATTCATCGGAGAACAATCCGGACCTTGCCGGATCACCATCCCGACGGTCCACCACTTCCACGATCGGCCATCCCGCACGCTCCGCAGAGCGACTCGGCACGACCAAACGATCAGCGGCCTCGAGAGCGGCGACCGAGGGCGCGGCTGAAACCAACACCGCAGGGACACCCGCTCGTCTGGCTCGTTCGAGCGCCACATCTCGGGCGTTCCAGGTCGGATTGCGTTCCTCTTGCAACCGCTCATCGTGTTCGTCGAACACCAAAACAGAGGCCAACGATCGCACACGTGACCACGCTGCCTTCCGTGCTCCGATGACCGTGCCCCCGGCTGCCCCCAAACCCCAGTCTCTGCCGGCCAGCGCAACTCGACCGCCAGCTCGACGAAGCCGTCCGCCAAGGAATCGGGCATCACCAACACCTGGCATGACCACAAGGCCATCTCCCAAGGACGCTGATGCCAGAAGGTAGGGGAACGGATCGGCGCCAGGCGGAAGACGAACAACCGTGACCCCCGGATGGGTGAAGGCGTCTCGCGCCTCCGATCCAGGGTCCGGCAGGTCTCTCGGCCCCGGGCCAGCGGGCAGTGTTTCGACCATCGTCTCGGGCGACGCCACCTTGAGCAGCCGACTCATCCGACCGGACCATCGATGCGCAGCCCACTGGGCAAGCTCCAACAGCGGCTGATCAGGGCCGAGAGACGAGACCTTGGTGATGTCGAGGAGCTGCACACCGACAGGGGGCTCAACGTCGACGTCAACGATCCAGCCAGAGACCCGTCGCCCATGGAGGTCCATCCGCACCAGCGAACCGGGCGCGACAAAACTGTTCCACTTTGGTGGCACTCGGTAGTCGAAGACTTTGTCCAGGCCCGAGACGTCTGGAAGGACCCGGACAACGCGACCAGTCTCGGTCATGCCATTCGCCGGCAGCGTCCGACCAGGACCAATCTCAGAGAGAAAGCGCTGACTTCAGAGCGTCGACACGGTCAGTCCGCTCCCAGGTGAACCCACCGGTTTCGTCGGTGCGACCGAAGTGTCCGTAGGCCGCCGTGCGACTGTAGATCGGACGACGCAGGTCAAGGTCACGAAGAATGGCGGCAGGGCGCAGGTCAAAGACGTCCTGCACGGCAGCGGAAATCGCAGCCGGATCGACGGTCTCGGTCCCAAAGGTCTCGACCATGACCGACATTGGCCGAGCAACACCGATGGCATAGGCAACTTGCACCTCGCACCGGTCCGCCGCTCCCGCCGCAACGATGTTCTTTGCCACCCATCGCGTGGCGTAGGCCGCAGAGCGGTCGACCTTGGATGGGTCCTTTCCGGAGAAGGCGCCGCCGCCATGGCGAGCTGAACCGCCGTAGGTGTCGACAATGATTTTGCGACCGGTGAGTCCGGCATCGCCGACTGGCCCGCCAATCACGAATCGACCGGTGGGATTCACCAGCACTTCGTAGTCGTCGCCTGCAAAGGCTTCCGGAACGACGGGGCGGATCACATGCTCGATGAGATCGGGACGGATCATGCTGTCGCGATCGATGCCGTCATCGTGCTGGGTGGAGATGAGCACGGTCTTCAATCGAACGGGTTTACCGTTCTCGTAGTCGAACGTCACTTGGGTTTTGCCATCGGGACGGAGGTACGGAACAGTGCCAGCTCGGCGAACTTCCGCCAAGCGCTCAGCCATTCGATGCGCAAGGTGAATCGGCAACGGCATCAAGACGTCGGTCTCAGAGCAGGCGTAGCCAAACATCATGCCCTGGTCCCCCGCACCCTGATCATCGATCTCATCGCCGGTGGACCCCGTATTGCGGACCTCTTCGGACTTGTCGACGCCCTGAGCAATGTCGGCGGACTGTTCGTCGATGGCCACCATCACGCCACAGGTGTTGCCGTCGAAACCGTAGGACTCTTTGTCGTAACCAATTCGGGTGATGGTGTTGCGCACCACTGACGGAATGTCGACATAGCCGGTCGTACTGATCTCGCCAGCAACAATGGCGAGCCCGGTTGTCACCAGCGTCTCGCATGCCACACGACTTTGCGGATCCACCGCCAGGATCGCATCGAGGATGCTGTCGGAGATCTGATCGGACATCTTGTCGGGATGTCCCTCGGTGACGGACTCGGACGTGAAGGTGAAGTTCTCGCTCACTGACGCTCGCTTTGGTTCAAGGGTTGAGACTGGCCGAGAAATGCTGGCGGCCGAGTTGAGAGGTTGATCTAGCTGAGAGCACCGACGAGGACATCGAACACCGCAGCGGCGATTTCCTCCTTGGTACTGAGAGGAACCGGGACGGTCAAGCCGTCGGTTCCAAGAATCGTGACGGCATTCGTGTCGTGGGCAAACCCCACTGATGGGGCGGAAACATCGTTGGCGACGATGAAGTCGGCCTTCTTGCGTTCAAGCTTGCCCGTTGCGTTGTCGATCAAGTCGTCGGTCTCGGCGGCGAACCCCACGAGCAACTGACCTGTGGGCTTAGCCGCGCCGAGTGCGGCCAGGATGTCGGTGGTCCGTTCCAACTCGATGGTCGGGACGCCATCGGACTTCTTGATCTTGCTGGTTGCGGGGGCGACCGGTCGGAAGTCGGCAACGGCTGCGGCCATGATCACGATGTTCGCCTCAGCGGCGGCCGTTCGCATGGCGGTTTCCATTTCGGCGGCTGTCACAACATCGATCACATCGATACCGGGCACCGTCGGTCGACTGACCGTGGTGACAAGCGTGACCTTGGCCCCGCGACGATGGGCTTCATGGGCCAACGCATAACCCTGTTTTCCGGAGGATCTGTTGCCGATGAATCGGACAGGATCCAAGGACTCACGGGTTCCGCCGGCGGACACCACGACGGAACGGCCAGCCAAATCTGCATCGACCTCCGTCCCGAGCGAGCCAGCAGCACTGGCTTCGAGAGCCGCGACGACCGCGGCGACAACCGTTTCGGGCGATGCCAAGCGACCCGCGCCAATGTCGCCGCCGGCAAGACGACCCTCTTCCGGTGGAACGATGATCGTGCCTCGCGACGCCAGCGTGGCCACGTTTTCTTGCACCGAGGCCTGGTTCCACATTTCGGTGTGCATCGCCGGGCAAACAATCACCGGCGCTTCGGTCGCGATCAGGGTTGCCGAGAGCAAGTCGCCCGAACGGCCTGTGCGATAGTCCGACAAGATCCGGGCTGTTGCCGGAACGACAACGATTGCATCACAGGTCTGCCCCAGCACGGTGTGTGGGATCGCCTCACTGTCGCGCCACAAACTTGTCTTTGGCGGCTCGGACGCAAGCGCGGTGAAGGTGGTTGGCCCCACCATGTTCAGCGCCGCGTCGGTGAGAATCGGTATGACGTGTGCTCCAAGGTCGACCAAACGCCGACAGACCTCAATGGACTTGTAGGCCGCAATCCCACCGGTCACGCCGAGAACGACCCTCTTGCCAGCTATGGACGAAGGTAAGGGGTTCACGATGATGCCTCGAGATCTGTGCGCTGAATTCGGGAATCAGGCAGCGTCGCCGGCGTCAGCCTCTGGATCCGGACGGACGGGAATGATCTTGTCGGCAGCAATCTCTTCGAAGGCGATGCTGAGCGGCTTGCGGGCAACCGAGGTCACCTGCGGTGGCACCATCGCGCCGAGTCCTTCGCCGAGCTGACCGAAGTAGGCATTGATTTCCCGGGCGCGGGTGGAAGCCAGGGTGCACAGACCGAACTTCGATCCCGCCCTGTCCATGAGACCCTCGACCTGGGGAGACATCATTGAGTCGTACTCGTCAGTCATTGTGTTCAAAACCTCAACCTAGACAGCTCTTGAGCTTATCGGGATTTGGACGCGGCCCGGATGACCGCCTCCATCTGCTTCACCGTGTCGTCAATCTCGACGTTCACGATCACGCTTGCACCGAGCTCGGCGCCCGCGTCAGCCTCTTCGGCTGCTTTGGCCAATCGTTGGGCGACTTTCTCAGGTGGATCGCCGCGACGCCGCAGCCGAGCCTCTTGTTCTTGGGCAGATGGCGCCATCAAGAAAATGAGAAGTGCGTCCGGTGTCGTTTCGATCACCTGGCGCGCTCCCTGAACATCGATCTCGAGAATCAAGTCCCGGCCTGGAGGTGGTTCGGGTGTTGGTGTGCCGTAGTAGTTGTCGAGGAATTCGGCATATTCGAGAAAGCCACCCGAGGCAATTCGAGCCTCGAATGCTTCTCGATCGACGAACTCGTACGCATCGGCTGCTTCTCCGGGGCGACGCTCACGCGTTGTCCAGGAACGGCTCAGCCAGAGCCAGTCGGGAAATCGAGCAACGAGTTCCGCGACAACCGTTCCCTTTCCCACACCCCCGGGACCGGACACGACAACAACAAGTGACTCCGACTCCGGAGGCAAGTCTGCTTCCGACTGAGGGTCCGGCGCTTCTGTCGGCTTGCTCAGGAGAACTCCTCGAGCAGGGCCTTGCGCTGTTGTGGGCCCAGGCCAGCCAAACGACGGGACTCTGCGATCCCGATCTCTTCCATGGTCCGACGTGCCTTCACCTTGCCAACACCGGGGAGCGACTCGAGAACCGCAAGGACCTTGATCTTGGCAATCGTCTCATCACCATCGGCTTGTTCAAGCAGCTCGGGGAACGTGACACTGCCCATCTTGAGACGCATCTTCATTTCGGAGCGGATCCGACGTACTTTCGCCGCCTTTTCCAAGGCAGCAGCTCGCTGTTCGTCGCTCAATTTTGGGGGTTGAGGCATGGAGCAAAACCCTACCTTCAGAGGGCACCAAAGAGGGCCGCAGCAGCAGCAGCCGGATCCTCTGCCAAAGTGACCGCCCGTCCAACGACGAGCAGATCGGCTCCGGCCTGCAGCGCTTCGCTCGGCGTGACTGCTTTCGGCTGATCATGACGATCGCCGTCTGCGGCGCGAATGCCGGGCACAACGCGAAGAGTTCGAGGGGCCATTTCCCGAATGTCCTTGAGATCAGAGGCAGCACACACGATGCCACCACATCCGGCCTCGACTGCGACTCGCAGGCGAGCTGGGACGATGTGTTCGGGAGCATCAGCGTCACTGGTCAACACCGTGATCGCCAGCGCAGTAGGTGCTGGCAGCTCGGCGCTCAGGGCCCCTTCATTGAAGCCGTCGACACCAGCCTTGAGCATGCCGGCCCCGCCGTGGGCGTGCATCGTGAGGTAGGAGACGCCGAGCGAGCCTGCGACCGAGGCCGCCTTGTGAACGGTGGTCGGGATGTCGTGGAGCTTGATGTCGAGAAAGACATCGAAGCCAAGATCGATCATGGCGCCAACCGCATCAGGACCAGCGGCGGTGTAGAGCTCGAGCCCAATCTTTGCTACGCCGAACCAAGGAGCCAGTTGACGGGCGAACCGCGTGGCCTGCACGAGATCATCAACATCCAGTGCCAGCGCCATCTTTGACCGCAGTTCGGGCGACAATCCTTCTGACTGGGTGCCCTCTGTTGCGGCTTGAGTCTCCGCCATGATGTCCTTTCGGCGCCATTGGCGCTTGATTAGAAGTTGATCGCGGCCGAGACGTCGGCCTCAGAGCTCTGCTGCGCCGACCAGTTCGGCAAAGCGTGAAACCCCTTGTTTAGCGCACCACGTCTTCAGTTCGGTGGTTATCCGGGCCGCGGCGCGGGGGTCGGCAAAAGTTGCGGTGCCAATCTGCACAGCTGAGGCACCGACCAGAGCGAATTCTACGACATCTTCCGCGGTCGCTGCGCCTCCGGCGGCGACGATGGGCACCTCGGGAACGGCCCGATGGACGTCCGCAACAGCCTTGACTGCCAACGGGTGAATGGCAGGCCCAGAGACCCCTCCGGCTCGGCCTGGCCCGCCGTCGGCCGCTCCGAGTCTTGGCCGGCGTGTCACCGGATCGATGCTGAGCCCAAAGTATGTGTTGACCAGAGTCACTGCCTCTGCTCCTCCGGCCACCGCAGCCTCGGCAATGGCAGACAAACCAGGACCGACGTTCGGGCTGAGCTTGGCCCACCGCGGTCGCCCACACACTGCTGTCTCGCTCAGGACGTGCTCCGTCATCACTGGGTCATGGGCGAAGAGTTCGTTGCCGTGTTCGGTGTTGGGACACGAGATATTGACTTCAACGGCGACGATCGAGTCTGCCCCTGGAGTGGGGTGAGCGAGCTGGGCTGCTGCTTGGGCATAGTCGGCCACGGACTGACCCCAGATCGAGACAACGACGCGTGCTCCAGTTTTGGCGAGCTCCGGAAGATCGGTTCGCATCCAGGCCTCGACACCCGGCCCCTGGAGGCCGACCGAGTTGATCATGCCCGATGGTGTTTGGTGCACCCTCACCGCCGGATTCCCATCCCATGGGTAGGGACTCAAGGACTTGACCACCACTGCTCCCAGACTCGACAAGTCCATGTAGGCCCCGAGCTCAGCTCCGTGCCCGGCGGTGCCTGCAGCGGTCAAGATGGGTGACGGTAGGCCAACCGTGCCAACAGTGGTCCCAAGGTCCACGGATCAGACGCTCCCAAGCGCGTGGATTGATTGCAATGACCGAACTTCCAGCTTGTGTTCAGACCAATCGCGCATGCCCCGAGCAGCGGCCCGAGCAGCCGACACGGTTGTCACGAGCGGGACTCCAGCCTGTGCTGCTGCGGTTCGGATATAGGCGCCGTCGGCGCGAGCTCCTCGTCCCCGTGGCGTGTTGATGACAAGCGTGACCTGACCATCGTTGATCAGCCCGATCGCGGTTTGCCCGTCGGTTCCATCCGCCTCGTTCTCGGTGATCTTGGACACCTCGATGGCCACCTCGATTTCGGCGTCGCGAAGCGCCGCTGCGGTGCCCCCTGTGGCGGCGAAGCGGAATCCCAGATCAGCCAGCAACAGTGCGACTTCGATGCCACCCGCTTTGTCTCGATCGGCGAGGCTGAAGAAGACCATTCCTCCGGTCTCGAGCTTCTGACCAGCAGCAAGCTGGCTCTTGACGAAGGCCAAGCCCGGCGTTACATCGATACCCATAACCTCACCGGTGGAACGCATCTCCGGCCCGAGAAGGGCATCAGTTTCCGGGAACCGGTTGAACGGCAAGACCGCCTCTTTCACCGACCAGTGTCCGGTGACCGGCTCAGCAGAAAGCATGCCTTCGGCGCGAAGATCATCGAGCGTTGCGCCCGTCATGACCCTCGACGCAATCTTGGCCAGTGGACGACCGGTCGCCTTCGCCACGAACGGCACGGTTCTGGAGGCCCGCGGATTGGCCTCGATCACGAACACCTGCCCGCTCTTCACCGCATATTGCACATTGATGAGACCAATAACCCCAAGCTCCGCCGCAATCTGCTTGGTGTAGTTCTCCAGCACGACAATGGTGGGATCGGTCAGGTTCGGCGGCGGAAGGAAACATGCGGAGTCGCCAGAGTGCACTCCCGCCTCCTCGACGTGCTCCATGACTCCACCGATGAGCACATCACCGGTCTCGTCTCGAATCGCATCGACATCAACCTCGGTGGCGTCTTCGAGGAAGCGATCCACAAGCACCGGCCGTTCCGCAGATAATCCGCCCTCGCGACCAAGCGATCCATCGATCGCCATTGCCTCCATCGCCCGGGTCAGATCATCATCGTCGTAGACAATTTCCATTGCCCTGCCGCCAAGCACATAGCTTGGTCGGACCAAGGCTGGGAACCCGATCTTCCGCACGACGTCGCGTGCTCCCTCGACGCTGATCGCCGTTCCGCCAGCAGGCTGGGGGATCTCCAGACGGGCACAAACTGAGGACCACTCCTCGCGGTCCTCCGCGGCGTCGATCGAAGCCGGACTCGTACCGAGCACCAACGACTCCGGGAGTCGATTCGCCAACTTCAGCGGCGTCTGGCCGCCGAGCGAAACAATGACGCCGATGGGGTTCTCCGCTTCGATGACGTTCATCACATCTTCGTAGGTGAGCGGTTCGAAGTAGAGACGATCCGAGGTGTCGTAGTCGGTTGAGACCGTCTCCGGGTTGCAGTTGATCATGATCGTTTCGATACCGGCGTCTCGGAGCGCAAAGCTGGCGTGCACACAGCAGTAGTCGAATTCGATGCCCTGGCCGATGCGGTTGGGGCCGGACCCCAAGATGATCACCTTGCGACGATCGCTGGGGGTCACCTCAGACTCATCCTCATACGTTGAGTAGTGGTACGGCGTGGCCGCCTCGAATTCCGCGGCGCAGGTGTCGACCGTCTTGAAGGTGGCCGCAACGCCAGCCCCGATTCGCGTCGCACGAACCTCGTCTTCGGTGCTGGAGAAGAGGTCTGCCAGCTGCACGTCACTGAACCCGAACTGCTTTGCTCGGCGCCACTCGGCCTTCGTGAGGTCCTTGAGCCCACGACCGCCCAGGGCAACTTCAGCCATTGCCGAGCGCTCCTCGGTGATCATCAGCATCTGATCCAGGAACCATGGGTCGATCATGGAGCTCGCATAGATCTCCTCGATCGTCATGCCCCGCTGGAATGCAGCGTCGACGTGGAGCAGACGGTCTGGCGTCGAGACTCCGCAGGCAGCCAGAAGTTCGGCGTCATCGAACTCTGCACTTCGCTCGGCACCATCGAGACCAGCGAGTCCTTGCTCCAGGGAACGACACGCCTTCTGCAGGCTTTCGGGGAAGGTCCGGCCGATCGCCATGACCTCGCCAACCGACTGCATTGAGGTGCCGAGCTTCCCGGAAGTTCCTGGGAACTTCTCGAAGGCCCAGCGAGGAATCTTGGTGACGACGTAGTCGATCACCGGCTCAAAGCTCGCCGGTGTGACCTGGGTGATGTCGTTCGGGATTTCGTCGAGGGTGTACCCGACAGCGAGCTTTGCCGCGATCTTGGCGATCGGGAACCCTGTGGCCTTCGAGGCCAACGCCGAGGATCGGCTGACCCGCGGATTCATCTCGATGATGACGCGACGACCAGTCTCGGGTTCCACCGCGAACTGAACATTGGAGCCGCCGGTCTCCACTCCGACTCGGCGAAGACAGGCGAACGCGGCGTCGCGCATCTCTTGATACTCAACGTCGGAGAGCGTCTGAATCGGGGCGACCGTGATCGAATCTCCCGTGTGGGTTCCCATCGGATCTACGTTCTCGATCGAGCAGATGATCACCTGATTGTCGAGACGGTCACGCATGACCTCGAGCTCGAATTCCTTCCAGCCCGCAATCGATTCCTCGATCAGAATCTCACTGATCGGGCTGGCCGCAAGACCGTTGGCTGCGGCGAGTTCAAATTCCTCCGGCGTGTGGGCCATGCCGGTTCCCCGGCCGCCGAGGATGTACGCGGGACGAATCACGATCGGCAAGCCGATGTCTTGGATGATGACTCGAGCTTCCTCCATCGTGTGGGCGGTACCAGAGCGCGGCACCTCCATCCCGATCTCGATCATTGCCTGCTTGAACTTTTCGCGGTCTTCAGCCGTTTCGATTGCCGTCGCATCAGCTCCGATCAGTTCGACGTTGTGTTCATCGAGCACACCCGCCGCGACCAGCTCCATGGAGAGATTCAATGCGGTCTGTCCACCGAGTGTCGGCAACAACGCATCCGGCTTCTCTTTCTCGATGATCCGAGTGAGGACCGCAAGATCGAGCGGCTCGATGTAGGTCGCATCGGCAAACTCGGGGTCGGTCATGATCGTCGCCGGGTTCGAGTTCGCAAGCACCACTCGATAGCCGTCCTCCCGCAAGACTCGACACGCCTGGGTGCCTGAGTAGTCGAACTCGCAGGCTTGGCCGATCACGATCGGGCCAGACCCGATCACCAGAATCGTGTGCAGATCCGTCCGCTTACCCATTGACGTTGTCTCCCTTGAGAATCGTTGCGAACCGGTCGAAGAGATAGGCCGAGTCGTGCGGCCCTGGACTGGCTTCTGGATGGTGTTGGACGCTGAAGGCTTGCTCGCCACGAACACTGAGTCCTTCGCAGACTCCGTCGTTCAGATTGATGTGCGTCACGTCTGCGACCTTCTCGATCGTGTCGGCAACCGTGGCGAAGTTGTGGTTCTGGCTGGTGATTTCGACCTTGCCCGTGGACAGGTCTCGCACAGGGTGGTTGGCCCCGTGGTGTCCAAATGGAAGCTTCTCGATCGATCCATCGATGGCGAGCGAAAGCAGCTGATGGCCAAGACAGATCCCGAAGATCGGAACGTTGCCAAGGAGCTCGCGGATCGAAGCAACGGCGTAGGGCACCATGTGTGGATCACCGGGACCGTTGGACAGAAACACTCCATCGGGCTGACGGGCGAGCACATCGGCCGCTGACGTCGACGCCGGCACTACCTCGACCGAAGCGAAACGTCCCAGATGGTCGACGATTGTCCGTTTGATGCCGAAGTCGAAGGCAACAATGGACGGGCCAGCGCCGAGTTCGAGCCCAGCTCGGTAGGCCTCAGAGGTCGTGACCTGGTCCACGAGGTCGATGCCGTCGGTGCCCTTCTCCTCCGCCGCCCGAAGTTTGAGTGTTGCCTCGTCGAGTGCTCCCGTTCCTTCCGTCGGACCAAAGGCACCGGGGATAGAACCGTTGTCGCGGATGATGCGAGTAAGCCGGCGGGTGTCGATTCCGGCGAGTCCGAACAGACCGAGATCGGCGAGGAACGGTTCCAGTCCCTGTTCTGCCCGCCAATTGGAGTGGCGACGAGCGAGATCACGCACAATGACGCCGCGAGCAAAGCCACTCCGGCTCTCATCGTCTTGACTCGTGGTGCCGTAGTTTCCAATGTGTGGATAGGTGAAGGTGATGATCTGTCCGGCGTAGGAAGGATCGGTGATCACCTCTTGGTAACCAGAGAGAGCTGTATTGAAGACGACCTCACCGGCGGCCACGTTGGCCGCGGGGTCAGCATTTGCTGCTGCGCCGATCATTTCGCCCTCAAAGACCGAACCATCGGCCAGCACCAGAGCCCCGGCGGATGGTGGAGATGCGCTGGGTGAATTCGAACCGGTCATCGGACTGCCTCAAAGTTGTGAACCACGACATTGCCTTCGTAGATGGTGTGTCGGACTTTGCCGGTGAGAGCTCGTCCATTGAACAGAGTGTTGGTCGCTCGACTGGCGAACGCATTGCCGTCGACCGTCCACTCGTGGTGCGGATCGATCACCGCGAGGTTGGCTGGCGCCCCGGCGTCGAGTGTTCGCCCGTGTCGGGCTGCAAGTCCCGAGATTTGCGCAGGACGCCAGGAGAACAAGGCGACCAGCTCATCGAGAGGAAGCTCGAGCTCGGTCATGGCGACCGCCAACGAAGTCTGGAGTCCCAATGAGCCGCTTGGAGCTTGATCGAATGGTCGTTCCTTCGCATCCGGAGCGTGCGGCGCGTGGTCGGTCACGATCGCGTCAATCGTGCCATCGGCGAGACCGTCGCGAATCGCCTGCACGTCGGCCGCAGTCCGCAGCGGTGGCGAGACTTTGAAGCTCGGATCATAGGTAGCGCACGCCTCATCCGTCAGCGTGAAGTGGTGCGGTGTCACCTCTGCGGTGATCGACAGACCTTCGTGTTTTGCTGCGCGAATGATCTCGACGCTGCGAGCGGTCGACACTCGTTGCATATGGATATGGACGCCGGTGAGCCGTGACAACGCCACGTCTCGCATGATCATCAGTTCCTCGGCTTCCGGTGGCACTCCTGCCAGGCCGAGGCGAGAGGACCAAACGCCCTCGTGCATCACACCATCCAAAGACAGATTCTCGTCGTCGCCGTGTTGGGCGAGCACGATCGAGGTGCTGTCGTTCGTGCGAATACTGCCTGCGTATTCAAGGGCTCGTCGTAGAAACCCAGCGTTCTGGACGCAGTGATCTACATCGGAGAAGATCCGCACACCGAGATCCGCCAGCTCTCCCAGCGGCGCGAGTTCCTCTCCGGCCCGACCAACGCTGATGGTTCCTGCGGGAACAATCTCACAAAGTGCATCCGCAGCCAGCGCCAGAATGTCCTTGACCACCGACGGGTTGTCTGCGCACGGATCTGATGTCGGCATCGCGACGACAGCGGAATAGCCGCCAAGAGCGGCGGCTCGGCTGGCAGTTTTGATCGTCTCGGCCGCCTCATCGCCTGGCTGGCGAAGTTGCGCGTGTAGATCAACCAAGCCTGAAGCGACGACGCATCCGGTGGCGTCAATGGTGGTGTCGCCCGTCAGCCCGGAACCGATCTCGACGATCAGCCCGGAATCTGCATCGACGAGAAGATCGCTTGAGCGCTCACCGTTTTGGTCCAGGATCCGTCCACCGATAATCGCCGTGGTGGTCATGGTTGGCCTCCAGAGGCGCGTGGCGAGTCGACTTCATCGAACTGCCCTGGGCCCAACACCGAGAAGAGAATGGCCATTCGGACCGGAATCCCGTTCGCCACCTGGTTGAGCACGACCGCTCGTTTGTCATCAGCAACCTCGGGATCGATTTCAATCCCCCGGTTCATGGGGCCGGGATGCATGATCAAGGCCTCAGGCGACAACATCGCAGCCCGCTCTGTCGTCAACCCGTATCGGGCTCGGTATTCCCGTTCGCTCGGGATGAGAGACTCCGCCATTCGTTCCTTTTGGATGCGCAAGAAGTAGGCGACGTCGAGGTCCGGAAGCACCGCGTCGAGATCGGTCTCGATCGTGGCGTCCCACCCGTCAATGTTGCTGGGCAGCAACGTTCGCGGCGCGATGAGGACGACCTCAGCTCCGAGTTTCGAGAATGCCGCAACATTCGACCGTGCGACCCGGGAATGCACAATGTCGCCGCAGAGGGCGATCCGCTTGCCAGCAAGCGAACCAAAGTGTTCGCGAATCGTGAAACTGTCGAGGAGCGCCTGGGTTGGATGCTGGTGCCAGCCGTCTCCAGCATTGACCACCGCGGCGTCGGTCCACTGACGAATGGTGGAAGGCACGCCCGAGCTCGCGTGTCGGATCACGATCGCGTCAACACCCATTGCCGTGATGGTTTCGATCGTGTCCCGGAGCGATTCGCCCTTCTTCAACGACGATGAACCTGCCGAGAAGTTGATGACGTCTGCAGACAGCCGACGCGCCGCAAGGTCGAAACTGGTTCGGGTTCTGGTCGAGTCTTCAAAGAAGGCCAACACGATCGTCTTGCCCCGAAGCGCCGGAACTTTGCGCACTTCCCTGGCTTGCACATCAGCGAAGTTCGACGCCAAGTCGAGAACGTCATGCAGCTGATCCCCGGTGAGGTCGTCGATCGAAAGCAAATGCTTCATCGTTCCATGACCCCCAGATCGACGCCGTCGACCGTTGCGTTGACGACCTCGTCACGACGAGTGGGCATGTTCTTCCCGACGTAATCCGGCCGAATGGGAAGTTCTCTGTGCCCCCGATCGACCATCACCGCGAGCTGGACAGCACGAGGCCGCCCCACGTCGATCAGAGCATCGAGTGCAGCTCGGATTGTCCGCCCCGTG
This sequence comes from uncultured Acidimicrobiales bacterium, assembly GCA_937930695.1. Classification (GTDB taxonomy): domain Bacteria; phylum Actinomycetota; class Acidimicrobiia; order Acidimicrobiales; family SZUA-35; genus CALEWY01. The sequence goes on from CALHCB010000050.1 coordinate 18,309, forward strand.
AACAACACGTCGTCGACCAGAACGACCGTCTTGCGACTGATGTCGAACGGGACTTCGGTGGAGGCCTCAGGGAGGACTGGTCTGAGGCTGATGTCGTCTCGGTAGAAGGCCACATCCAGCCGACCAACCGGCACATCGATGTTCTCGATCGCGTCGAGCGCCACGGCAATCGACTCGGCGAACGGCACCCCACCGGTCTGAAGACCGACGACGACGACGTCCTCGAGTCCTTCGTTCCGTTCGATGATCTCGTGGGCCATCCGACGGATGGCTCGAGCGACCGCATCTCGATCCAGAATCGAGGTTTTCGCAATAAAAACGCCCCCGTACGGGGGCGTGCGTCGACGTTCGCGTTCGGCCATTGGCTTCTCCTGCTCCCGTACCGGCCTCACAGGACCAGTTTCACGGACAACTTCGACACTGAGACTAGTGCGACGTCAGCGCAGATCCCACCAGAAATTCATGTCGCCGTCGGTTTTTGCTTCGCCACCAAGCTGGGCGTAGAGCGCTCGGGCCCCAGCGTTGTGAGAGCCCGTCGAGAGCCAGAATTTGGCGTGCCCGTTTCGTCGCGCCAGCCCGATGGCAGCGTCAACCAACATCGTGGCGATTCCTTGCCGCCGATGAGGCTCGAGCACTTCGAGTTCGTGCAGATAGGAGGCGACTGCGCCACTGGGATACCGCATCCAGTTTCCCCAGGCGAACCCAACGGGCTCCTGGTCGACGTAGGCCCCAAACATGAAGCTCTTCGGGTCGGCGATGAAGGCTCGGGGCCCCGAGGCTCCGGGCGCAAGCCGGTCGACCCACCCATCCGAGACGGCATCGAGCATTTCACCCACCATCAACTCGTCGGCGATCCCAAACTCTCGAATGGCCAGTCCCATGACGTCCTCCTAGTAGATCGATCCGGATCCACCCTCGAGGTCAATCTCGCCTCGAGCTATGGCAAATGCCCGTCGGATGCCTGCCTGCAAGGCATTCAGGTCGCTCGTGACCGTCAGCATTCGGAACCCCTGGTCGAGCCGCTTCGCCACGAGGCGTTCGGTCGTGTGCATGCCGGGCACGATTCCATGGCGCTTCGCGGTGGCCACAATCGTCGCGAGTGCTTCGGTGAAGCGTTCGTCGTCGTGATCAGACCCAGGGGGAAGGCCAAGAGTCAGGGAGAGATCAGCAGGCCCCACATAGATCGCATCGATCCCGGGAACCGAGAGAATCCCGTCGAGATTCTCTATTGCTTCGACGGTCTCAATCATCGGGATGCAGGCGATCTGGCCGTTGGCTTGTGCTGCGTAGTCCGGGCCATGAACGACACCCGCTCGAATCGGGCCGTAGCTCCGCGACCCAGCAGGCGCATAGCGACAGGAAGCAACTGCCTGTTCGGCTTGCTCGACAGTGTTCACCATTGGAATGATGACCCCCATCGCTCCCGCGTCGAGCACTCGGCCGATGATTCCCGGATCGTTCCACGGCACTCGCACGGTCACCGTGGCGTCGCTTGTTCGTGTGGCCTGCAGAATCGACAGCACCGAGTCGTAGTCGGCCAGTCCGTGTTGCATATCGATGTTCAAGTAGTCGATTCCCGCCTCCCCCACCACGGCGCCACCAACGATTTCAGCCATCACCGAGTCGTTCGCGCTGAGCCAGAGGCCAAGCGTCGATTCTCCACGGCCCCAAGCGGACTTCAATGAGTTTTCTCGCACCGAGCGAGCCTATGTCGTCGGCGCTTCGGGCACCGAAACTTGGCGAACTGTCTATCCCGCTCGGTCGAAATACTCCGGACTCGAAGCGAGGAATGCAGCAAGCGCAAGGTCATCGCCGGAAGCCAACACGCCCGACCAATACTCCAGGCCGCTGGCATCGGGATCCCGCCCCAGGAACTGTTGGTACAGGCCTCGGACTCTGGCCTCTCTGCTTTCTTGGGATTGATAGAAATCCAGGGCGACGGCGCCGGGACCTCGAGCGTTCGCCTGCCCAACCCAGAAGGTCAGACCGCTCGATTCTGGTGACCGCAGCAGCAGCTCGCCGTACAGATCAGCGAGCCACAACTCGAATGTTCCACCCTCGCCTTGGATGTATTCGGGACTTCCATAGAAGGCCGACGCCACCTGGGCAACCGAAAGATCGTTCTGAAGTCGGCCCGCCCAATAGCTCTGACCAGCGGCATCGGGGCTTCGACCAAGCGTGTCGAGATACATCTGCTCGATGACAAACGATGTCCATTCGGGACTCGCCGCAAGCGCCCGCACGAAATCGAATTGGCTGACGCCCGCACTCAAGGATGCGATGGCAGTCGTTCGCTCGCTGGCCGATGGCTGGCGGCCAAGAAAGTCCGCAAACGCCTGATCCACGAAGTCGCCATAGGCGCCGACGTCAGGCGGCGGTCCATCGCCCAGCACATTGACGACATAGCTGAAGTCCCTGCTCTGTCCTCCTGTCACGACATTGGCGACGGTGACCAACGTGGCTTGGTCATACGTCGGATCGGTATCGATGCCGGCCACGTTCCACACCATGATTGGGAACGGCGCAGAGCTCGATGCCCCGCTCCGGTGTTCGACCGAGACGGGAAGCGAGGTTCCGCCCTGGCTCACAGTGACGGTGGCATTGCTGAAGTCTGCGTTGCGGAGGCCGAAGGACCAGCGATCAAAGACAAGGTCTCCCGGTACGTACCCACGAGGCGGCCAGGCAACGAATCCGTCGGACTCCCGCATTGCTGGCTGTGCACCGAACGCATCCGTGATCACATACAGCGCATTTGTGGAGCGGTATCCGTTTCCTGCTGGAACATCGCCGGTTCCGATCTCGGTGGTCGGCGGATGCAGGATCCAGTTGCGGTGGCCAACGACTGCGTTGTTGGAACCGGGATCGTTCATGTAGCCCGTGATGGATGCCGGTCCGTATTGGCCGAGATACAGATTGCTCTTCCCCGCCGCCTTCGCCCCGTCGCTCGTCCAACAGTCGTACACGCTCTGTGGCGGCGAGTGGGAAAGAGCGTTCGACGCACTCATCATGAGGGCTGTTTGCTGAGCGTGAGCGCTCAGCCCAGCGTTCTCGACAACAGTGGCCGGGACACCAGCCATACCTCGAAAGAAGTTCACGCGCCGAACGATCTCATCGCGAAAGACCTGGGACGTCGTGCCGGCTGCACATCCTGAGTGTGCGCCCGTCCAGTTTGCACTGGCCGAGTTCGAGCCAAACTCCGCCTCGTACGCCGCAACGACGCTCGCTCGGTCCGAGGTATCGATCCATGCGCCTGCTGCCGCCTCGGCCGCGCCGACGGCCGGGATCCCGACCAATGCCGGAACCATCAGGCTCAGCACAACGAGGAGCCGCGTGATGCGCCAGGTTGGCGAGGTACCTCGTGTCTGACCCATCTGCGAAGCTTCGACATCGGGTGGCCGAATCTTGATGGTGTGGTGATCGGTCTTGACCCAAAGGGGGCCGAACGACCCAGTTTGCTAGGCCATCAGGCCCAGCAAACTGCCAATGTCAGACACGTACCTTCTTGGCGATGGCAGAGAGCACGCCGTTCACAAATCGACTTGACTCGTCGGTCGAATAGCGGGAGGCCAGATCGACAGCCTCGGCCAGGACAACTCCGGTTGGGGTGTCCGTGGTGAGAAGCTCGCCGACTGCCAATCGCATGACAAGCAAGTCCATTGCCGGCATCCGATCGAGACTCCAACCGGATGCGGTCTCGGCGATCAAGGCATCGGATCGTGTGCGCTCGAGTTCTGCGGCCCGTAGCAAAACAACCGCATATGGCTCGGGAGCCAAGGGCAACGATTCCAGCATCTGATCGACGCTGAAGCCTCGAGTTTCCGCTTCGTAGCCGAGCTCGATCGCTCGTTCGCGCGCCTCCCGGCGGCTGCCGATACGGCCTTCGTCGCGAGCGGTCACGCTCGGGTCATGTATTCGCCGCTTCGCGTATCGACCTTGATCCGCGATCCCGGCTCAACAAAGAGGGGAACTTGAATGACGAGTCCGGTCTCCAACGTCGCAGGTTTGCGGGCACCGGAGACACGGTCGCCCTGCACTCCAGGCTCGGTCTCGGCGATTTCGAGCTCCACCGACGCGGGAAGTTCGGTGCCAATGACCTCGTCGCCGTACTTCAGCAAGACGACGACAGAACCTTCCACGATGTAATCCTTGGCGTGGTTCATGGCCTCAGCGGTGACGTTGGCCTGATCAAACGTCTCGTTGTCCATGCAGACGAAGTCTTCGCCTTCGCGGTAAAGGTATTGCCACTCACCTTTTTCGATGAACGCTCGATCGACCTTCTCACCAGCGCGAAACGTGCGATCGACAACCGAACCCGTCCGCCAATTCCGAAGGGTGGTGCGAACGAATGCCCCGCCCTTCCCAGGCTTGACGTGCTGGAACTCGACAACCTGGACGAGATCCCCGTCTAGATCGAGAGTCATGCCGTTCTTCAGATCATTCGTGGTGGTGCTGGCCATCAGGCTTCTCCGCTCGTCGGGACCAGGCCCTTGGGGGCATGGGTGATCGGCTCCGCGCCGGCCGCTGTGACAACGACCGAATCTTCGACCCGTACTCCCCCGAAACCTCGAAGGTACGCGCCCGGCTCGACCGTGATGATCAAACCGGCTCGGAGGATACCCACCGAGCGGCTCGACAGTATGGGTTGCTCGTGGATCTCGAGACCAATTCCATGGCCAGTGCCGTGAATGAACGCCTCCCCGAGGCCAGCCTCAGTGAGCAGGGTTCGGCAAACCGTGTCGATCTCACGTTCTTCCACGCCGTCACGGACCGCGGCAACCCCGGCTTGTTGGGCTGCGGCAACGGCGTCATAGAGATCGTTGTGTCGTTGCGTTGGCTCTCCGACACAGAAGGTTCGAGTCATGTCGCTCCCGTAGCCATCGACTGATGCCCCGAAATCGATCACGACGAGATCGCCATCGCTGAACGGGCGATCCGATGGCTGGGCATGCGGCAACGCGGAGTTCGGGCCGCCCGCAACGATGGTCTCGAAGCTGAGGGCGTCGGCTCCGAGGTCGAGCATCGATCGATCGAGGTCGAGGGAGAATGCCCGCTCGGTCACACCAGGCACGAGCCGGTCGAGCATCGAGGCCAGAGCATCATCAGCGATTCCCGCAGCATGTTCGAGCCGTTGGCGCTCGCCCGGATCTTTCACCTGACGCAAGGTGGCGATGATCCCCTCGGTGGGCACCAGGTTGGGGCTGGCGAACCAGTCGACCATGTCCTGGTGCGCCGCCACCGTCAGCACGTCGGCCTCAAAGCCAACGGAACGATCGCCGAGCAGCGCGTTGACCGAGTCGCCAACATCCGTCACGCCGATGTGCACGTCCAGGTGATCCAGCAGGCCAGCGTCTGTGAGCTCTCGTTCGGACTGTTCTTCGTATCGGCCATCGGTGAACAACGTCGCGGCGTCAGCAGCTACCAACACGCGACCGTTCGATCCGGTAAAACCGACGAGCCATCGGACGTCGACGGGGCGAGTCACCCACAACGCGTCGAGCGATTGTGTCGCGAGTTCCTCACGCAACCGAGCCAGCCGCACGGTGCGATCCATTGGTGCGAGGTCACGGCGGTGACTCACGCCGAAACCAACGCGTCCAGGGCTGCCTGTACCGCAAGTGGATATCCGGCGCCGCCGAATCCGACAATCGATCCCGTCGCAACCGGGGCGACGACCGACACATGCCGCCAGGGCTCGCGTGCGTTTGGATTGGAGATGTGAAGCTCCACCACAACACCATCGAACGCCGCCAACGCATCGTGGAGCGACCATCCATAGTGCGTGAGTGCACCAGGGTTGATGATGATGGCGTCGTGACCGCTACGAGCGTCATGGATTGCATCCACCAATTCGCCCTCGGTGTTGGATTGCAGATGATCAAGCTCAGCACCACGTTTAGTCGCTTCAGCTCGGGCTGCGGTCACATGATCTTCGAGGGTTGCCGTGCCGTAGACCTCTGGTTCGCGAGAACCGAGCAAGTTGAGGTTCGGCCCAGAAAGCAACAGGATCCGTTTTCCGGTCATTTGAGCTTCTCCATGCACTCGGCCAGCAGTGATTCGTCTTCGACGATCACTGGCTCCACTCCATTCGGCCCATCCAGGACAAAGGTGATGCCGTCGAGCGCTTTCTTGTCGCGACGGAACAGCTCGATGAGCTGCCCGGTGGGAAGCCCATCTGGAATCTCTGCGGAGAGGTCATAGCCAGCGACCACTCTTCGATGTTCGGCAACGCGCTCTGCGTCGATCCGTCCAAGTCCGAATGCGAGCTCGGCCGCATAGACCAGCCCGATCGCCACTCCCTCACCGTGCCGAATGCCATAGTCACCCGTGAGTTCGGCCGTCGCTGCCTCGAGCGCATGACCCAACGTGTGCCCATAGTTCAGAATGGCGCGACGCCCTCCTTCTCGCTCGTCGGAGGCAACAACGTCAGCTTTGATCCGCACACAGGCCGCGACTCGTTCAGGCAACGGCAATGCGTCGAGTTCTCCGCCGCCGAGAAAGTGGTACTTGGCCAACTCGCCCATACCGCTGCGAAACTCGCGGGGTGGCAGGGTTTGCAATGTTGCGGTGTCGCAGATCACGGCGCTCGGCTGCCAAAAAGCGCCAACGAGATTCTTGCCTTCCGGGAGGTTCACCCCACATTTGCCGCCAATTGCAGCATCGATCTGACCCAGCAAGGACGTCGGGCAATGAACTACTCGGATGCCTCGGTGATAGCTCGCAGCGACAAATCCTCCGAGATCCGTCACGACTCCCCCGCCAACTGCGACCACAACGTCTTGGCGGGTCATGCCCCATGTCGCGAATTGACTCGCCAGATCCTCAACGACCGACAAGCGCTTTGCTGCCTCGCCGTCTGGCACGACGAACGTTCGGCTCTCGATGCCAGCGTCGACATCGACTCCGATGTCTTT
>CALHCB010000051.1 GCA_937930695.1 uncultured Acidimicrobiales bacterium
CCCCATCAAGATAGGGATGGCCCTCAGACGACGTGAGTTTGGAACCCACGCCCATCACCAGGCGGTTAATCAGGGATGCCGGGTCGAGTCCGTACCGGGGTGCCTCTTGGTCGATCTGGGACAGAATCTGGAAGATCAGCAACTCGTCCAGCGAGCTCGACAAAACGATCGAGACGTCGTCGAAGCCAGCTTCGTTGAGCAGCAGCGCAGCTTGAATCGACAGATATGCCAGGTCACCAGAGTCGAGTCGAATACCGAGCGGTTGATGCCCAGCAGCTCGGAGCTCTTCGAAGACACGGATTGCATTCGGAACGCCACTGCCCAACGTGTCGATGGTGTCAACGAGCAGCGAGCACGCATCGGGATACATGTCGGCGTACGCCCGGAAGGCTCCGAGCTCTCCCTCCCCTAGTGCCATGAAGGCCTGGACCATGGAGTGAGCGTGCGTACCCGCGGGGTTCAACCCCATGACGTGGGAGACGCCAACGTTCGACGAGGCCACCGCGCCGCCAATCAACGCGGCCCGGCTCGCCGCATTCGCTCCGAGCTCCGCAGAACGGCGAAGGCCGAATTCGAGCACCGGGCGATCTCGCGACGCTTCGACAACTCGTGACGCCTTTGTCGCGATCAGGGTCTGATAGTTGAGCTGGTTCAGTAGCGCCGTCTCCAGCAGCTGTGCGATGGCGAGTGGGCCGCGAACCAGGGTCAGCGGACCGTTGGGATGCACGACGCGGCCCTCGGGCACGGCTCGGATCGAAAGCGAGTCGAACGAACCGTTCTCGAGAAGCCATTCGCAGAAGTCATCTCCGAAGACGCGACGACCTCCGTCGTCGCGCTGGGCACGAAGTGGCGCCAGCGACGCCTCATCGAATCGGGCCTCAGCCATCCAATCGAGGAGCCACTCGAGTCCTGCCGACACGCAGTAACCCGCCTGATGACTGCCGTAGTCGGGATAGCTGCGGAAGAAGTGCTCGAACTGTGCCGTCCGATCGTGCAGCCCTTGGCGGAAGTACAGCTGCGCCATGGTGAGCTGATACTGATCGGTGAAGAGAATGCCGTTGGCCAAAGAGCGTGGGACATCGGAAGGGAGAGACATACCGGCCCTAGTCTTGCAGGCATGGTTGACAACGCCCTTGTTTCACGTCGCGCCCTCGTCGTGGTCGACATGCAGAACGACTTCGCTGATCCCGCCGGATCGCTCTTCGTCGCCGGCGGCGATGCCATTGTCGAGCCCGTCAACGCCATGATTCGCGCCACCCTGGAGTCCGACGGCTTCGTGGTCTACACCCAGGATTGGCATCCGCCGACGACCCCTCACTTCGTCGATGACGGCGGCGTGTGGCCCGTCCACTGCGTTCGAGACACCTGGGGGGCTGAGCTGCATCCCGGTCTGGAGGTTCACGGTCCTGTCGTGCGCAAAGGAACAGGCGGCGAGGACGGCTATTCCGGGTTCTCCATGCGAGACCCCGCGAGTGGGGCAGAGCAACCAACCGAACTCGACGACGTCCTTCGCCAAGAAGGCGTCACGGACCTCACCGTCGTGGGGCTCGCCTTCGACGTGTGCGTCAAAGCCACCGCCCTGGACGGACTGACCAACGGCTACCACGTCACCGTGCCCGTAGAAGCGAGTGCTTCGGTCAACCTGGCAGAGGGTGATCACGACCGAGCAGCAGCCGAACTGGCAGAGGCAGGCGTCATCCTGACCGGGGTCTGATCCCTGCGGTACCCCGTGTCGTCAACCGGTTTCGCTGGTCGTGAGCCCCTCACGCCATGGCGTCATATTAAGACCGGGGTAGATGAGCGCCATGTCCGCAATTGTCCGTCTCGTCCAGTACGAGTGCCCGGGCTGTGGGATACCGAAGAGGGCCAATTCCTGCGGCGTACTGTGCTCGACAAATTCGATGAAGTCCGGACTGTTGACCAGTGGTGGGTGGGCATCAAAGCCGACCCAGTCCAACTCCGCTGGCCGGAAGCCAAGTACGGCGATATGGCGTTGCCTCCCTTCCTCGATATCGGTTCCCCGGTGCCAAACGTCGGAACGATAGGCAAGCAACGAACCCGCTGGCCCCGGCGCAGCCACTTCTGCTGCATACAACTGCGGTTGATCATCGGCCCGCACCGATCCTCTCGCCGCTGGCTCGTCCAGTGAGTTCGAACGCGAGACGATCCGTGGAGCCCCGTTGCCCTCATCCACATCGCTCAGGTAGAGGAACGTCTCCATGAACCAATACGTCGACTCAGATCGGATCGGGACGAGCGAATGGTTGGAGTCTCGATGGAGTGGTTGTTCGTAATTTGTGTGGCCGCCTCGCTTTGACCACAACCGAGACTGATAGAGACGCACGTCATCGGTCTGCATAGCGGCTTTGGCAAATTCCACGATCCCAGGGTGGACGAACAGGCGATTGAGCCTCGGAGATTTGGGCAACGGAAAAAGCGTCGTGCCGTCGAACTGGGCGTCGCGAAACTTCGGATCTGACCCGACCTCGTCGGCTCTGCGGGTCGGTCCCGTCGGTTGGACTTCTTGCAGATCGGCGATCTCGTCCTGCGCTGGAGCGATCTCCGACGGCGAAATCAATCCGTCGAGAAGCACCCAGCCTTCCGTTCGCCACTGCTCCCCCGCTGCTTCGAACGCTGGTTCCACCACAAGGCCAAACCTAGGGTGTGCGCCCGATGACGCCGACTGTCAGGACAAAAAGCGATCGGTGACCGCGTCGCCAAACGATGTCGACTCGCGGAGCTCTTGCCACGCCGCGATCTCGTTGGCATCAGGCATCCGATCCTCGAAGAGGGCCGTCAGAGCAACAAGCTCTGAGCGGGTGCCCGCCACGATCTTCGCCTCGTCACCATCGCTGAAGTAGCTGAGCACGGTTCCTGGTGTCACCGGATCATCTGGATCCGCAAGGCGTTCGAGCCAATAATCACGGCCTTCGGAGTCTGGGGCTCGTCCGAACATGTCCCGGTAGATCTGATCCAACAACGCGGCGTAGTCCTTGTCGCCGAATCGAGCCACGAATTCATCGCTGGTGGCGAAGAACTGTGAGATGTCAGCAACATTCCAGTCCCCCGCTTCCTGCTCGATCCAGTACTGATAGCCGTCGGCGTCAGGCAGTCGGAGGAACGTTGCGAAGTACAGGCGATCGATGCCCGCAGCGATCGAGTCGGGCCCAACGAGGGGCTCGAGTGCACCAGCCACTCCCGTGTCATTGATCTCCGCACGGAAGGTGGCGATCTCATCAGCATTTGGATTCGTACCGGCAAGGGTGGTCAGCGCATCGGCTGCGAAGGACGAAAGGCTCGGATAGGTCAGACCGAGGTCCGGATCGATTGCGCCTTCACGAATGGCGGCGGCGGCGATGTCGACACTCGGCGTCGGGTTGATGTTCGAACCGTCGGGCTTCTCGATCTCGAAGTGCAGGTGTGGACACGTGCCCTCGGCATTGCCGGAGTCACCCAGGTAGGCAACAACCTGACCAGCCCTCACCTCAACGCCACGCTCGATACCAGGGCCGAAGGCTTCGTCGTAGTTGTTGACTCCATCGTCAGTGCCCGGAGTGTCGTTGTTGATGTGGATGTAGTGGTACTCCCAGCCATCAGCGTCAGTAATCGTCAGGTTGTTTCCGCTTGCCGTGCTGTGGCGCAGCCACGAAATCTCTCCGTCCGCCGCGGCGACCAGAGGTGTCATCTTCGGCCCACAGATATCGACCCCAAGGTGGCTTCGGCCGCCAGATCGTGGCGCGCCATAGGTGTCAGACCACGGCTGCACGTTGTCGAGGTGATCGGGCGCAACCGGCCAGGTGATCGCTCGAACCTCGGCCGCTTCGGCCTGGTCGGTGAGCGAGGTCACCCCGATTACCGCCGCGACTGCTGCCAGACAGACCGCATAGACCACGCCAGCCACGCGTCCCGTGCGGCGCACGACGTGGATCAATCGAGCACGCCGAACCGGGAGGAGCGCCCGTGTGGGTTCTTGGAGATCAGAGAAATCAGATGATTGCACGTAAGTCACTCGGTCGATCGAGGGGGACAGCACGAGGGCATGACGGACTGCGTCACCGTATCGTTACGTGTTCGTCATATTCAAGTGCGGCAGGCGATTGGGTTGAATCACCTGATCACTCGGTCAAGAAACAGATCCTCAGCTGCTGGCCACCCGCTCAAAACATCACAGGTCGGTGATCTGCGCGCGAACCGCTAGCATCTAACGGCTCCGAGCCCTGTCATGGGCTGAACGTTTCTCAGCGAGGTTGTACTCATGTCGATGGTGTGCCAAGTCACCGGTCGCAAACCAAGTTTCGGCAACAGCGTGTCTCACTCGCATCGCGTCACGAAGCGCCGCTGGAACCCGAACATTCAGAACCAGCGGTTCTGGCTGCCTTCGGAGAAGCGTTGGATCAAGTTGAACGTCAGTGCCAAGGGCATCAAGACGATCAACAAGAAGGGCATCGAAACTGTCGTTGCCGACATGCGACGTCGAGGAGTGAAGGTCTGATGGCCAAGGCAGGCGAAAAGCGCCCGATCATCAAGCTGCGGTCAACGGCCGGCACCGGCTACACCTACGTGACGCGCAAGAACAAGACCAACACCCGTGAGCGTGTTGAGCTCAAGAAGTACGACCCTGTCGTACGCAAGCACGTCATCTTCAAAGAAGAGCGCTAACAGCTCGTTCTCACCTACGGTGGCGAGCTGATGCTCGCCCAACTAGATGACGCATGCGGCGCAGATCCTGAGTGGATCTGTCGACTCGCGTACGAACAGACCGACTCTGCGCTTGCTGCTCAATTGGCGAGTGCTGCTGTGTGGATTTTGGTCATCGTCGTCGGCGCGTGGCTGCTCACCCGGCTCGTGCACCGGCAGCTGCCAGCCGCGACTGAGTCCTGGATCGAACGTCGACAAGCTGCCGACAAGGAAGCCGATCGCGACGATCTCACAAGAGAACAACGCGTCGAGCGAGACCTTCGCCTCGAGAGAAACCGCCAGCGCTCCAACACGCTGAGTGTCGTGATGGGATCGGTGTTGCGCGGTCTCATCTGGCTGATCGCGCTCTTCTTGATCCTCGATCGACTCGGACTCAACCTCGCTCCCCTGCTCGCGGGCGCCGGTGTCGTCGGCATCGCAGTTGGCTTCGGCGCCCAGCAAATGGTGCGAGATTTCTTGGCGGGGATGTTCATCGTGTTCGAAGACCAGTTCGGGGTCGGTGACGTGATCGACCTCGGCGAAGCTGTCGGAACGGTCGAGCAGGTCAACTTGCGCGTGACTCGACTTCGGGACGTCGACGGTGTCGTTTGGTATGTCCCGAACGGTGAGATCAAGCGAGTGGCCAACATGTCCAAGCTCTGGTCACGCGCTGTGCTCGATGTACAGGTGAGCTACGACGCTGACGTCGACGAGGCCGCGAGGCTCCTCAAGCAAATCGCCGATGAACTGTGGCGGGAGGAACACAACGAATTCACGATCATCGATGAGCCTGAGTATTGGGGCATCGAGAACTTTGGTGCGGATGGCGTCACGCTGCGGCTGGTTCTACGAACCGAGCCAACTGAACAGTGGTCCACCGCTCGCGAGTTGCGGCGACGAATAAAGATCGGCTTCGATGCGGCAGGCATCGAGATTCCCTATCCACAACGAACCGTGCACATGAAGACCTCCGAACAGCAAACCGGCAGCCAACAGGCCACCACGTCACCGGACGAAGACACGTGAGTGCGCCCGGGGCGGTTCGCCGAAGGTTGGTCTCGGTGCCGCGTACGTTCATCACCCTGACGATCGTGATCGTCTTGCTTCCCGTACTTCTGCTCGGGTCCGGACTCTATGACCTCGTCACCCGTCGTTTCGACTTCCCGACCGTCCGCCTCGGCCTCTTCGGTGCGATCTACCTGCTGCATGAAGCCGTCGGCATTGTTGGCGCCGTCACCTTGTGGCTCACTGGTGCCTTTGGAGCCGAGCCAGACCAAGAACGACTTCGTCGACGCCAGGCCTGGCTGATCAGATCCCTGCTCGGCTGGGGTCGCCGGATCGTCGGCTTCAATCTCGACATTCCCGATCCCAAGACCTTGCCCACCGGGGACACCATCGTGTTGAGCCGTCACGCAAGCATGATCGATGCGCTCTTGCCAGGACATGTGTTCGCGGGGATGCTCGACCGACCCGTGCACTACGTCATCAAGAGCGAACTGTTGAAGTCACCCATTTTCGACATCTATGGAACATCGCTCGAGAACCACTTCGTCGCACGCGGCGACAACACCGACCGCGAAGTGCACGCCATCGAGCAGTTAGCCCACAACGCTCGACCCAATTCAGCCCTCGTCATCTTTCCCGAGGGCACCTATGCGAACGCTCACTCTCGTCAGCGCATTGCTGCCTCACTACGACGTCGCGGGGAACTCGCAGCCCTTGCCCTGGCCGAGGAACTCACAACCCTGCTGCCACCAAAGCCAGCGGGATCCCTTGCGCTCCTCCGCGGGCGCCCAGACGCCAGTGTTGTCATCATTGGACACGTCGGATTGGAAGGGGTGGCAGAGTTCTCTGGGCTCCGCTCGCACCTGCCAGCCCGCAAGCCCATCGTCGTCCGATGGTGGTCACACTCGATCGCCGAGCTGCCAAGTGACGACGAGGGTCGTATCGATTGGCTGCAGGAGCAATGGCGGAAGCTCGATGCCTGGGTTGCCGATCAGATGCAGGACCGCTCGGCCCGATGACCGCTCTGCGGCTCAACCCGTGGAACAATGACGAAATGCGTGGATGGCTCCGACCCGAAAAAGGCACCCGATGAACGGCACCCAGCCTGATCACCTTCACCAGCTCCGGGTCGAACTCTCGCGTCTCGGCGGCGTGGATGTCGACCATCTCATGCATCCGATACCCCACATCGAGGATTGGACCGTCGGAGCCGTCGTTGGACACACAGGCTGGCTTGCCCGCTATGGGGCTGCGGCTCTCGCCTCCAGTCCGGACAACCCGCCAAGTCGATCCGCGGTTCCCGAACCACCGGCAGGCCCTGAGGTCCTGGAGTGGTTTGACGAAGCGCAGCGGGAGCTCATTGACGTCGTCGAGCAGACCGACCCGCAGAGAATGACCCCTACGTTCACGGGGCCTCAGCCGGCCTCGTGGTGGTGTCGACGTCTCGCCCACGAGGCCTCCATGCACCGCTGGGACGCGTACGCCGCCAGTGGGAGTCCGGAACCCATCGACGCCCGCCTCGCCCAAGACGGCATCGACGAAGTGTTCGAAGTCTTCGTTCCAAACCGGCTGAACTTTGAGGTCCTTGCCGGAGCGGGAGAGACCATGCATCTCCACGCCACCGATATCGACGACGGCGAGTGGATGATCACCTACGGACCCGATGCCATTGAGTGGCACCACGGCCACGACAAGGGCGATGTCGCAGCACGTGGTCCCGTTGCGGACCTTCTGCTCATGCTTTGGGGGCGGCTACCGCCGAGTCGACTCGAGCTTTACGGCGATTCTCGCCTTCTCGATCGCTGGCAGGCAGCAGCCACCTTCTAACACGGTGGCTGCATGAAGCAGCCAGACCGCAGTTCTGAGTGTTAGGCCCGGACGACCGGCAACAGCGGCTCTTCGGGAACGTCGTAGCCGGTGTCCCACCGACCCAGACGGTCCTTCCAGTCGCTTGCCGCGCTCACAGAATCTGCGTAGGCAGCCTGACGCTTGGCAACGCGACCAGCGGGAGCATCCTCGTCAGAACCGTCG
>CALHCB010000052.1 GCA_937930695.1 uncultured Acidimicrobiales bacterium
GCAAGACGGCGATCGTCGAGCGCGACGTCGCGCACCTCGTCTTCCCCGATGAGGTACAAGAACAGCCGTCGGATGCGACGGCCGGCGGACCAACGGGACGAACAGGGTCTCGATTGATCGAACCGCCACGAGATGCGCTACGTGAGGCCGTCGAACTCATTCGTGGCGCCGAGCGTCCCGTCGTCATCGTTGGCGCTGGGGCAAGGGCCGAGATGGGCGATGTGAAGGCATTCGCCGAGCGAATCAACGCTCCAATCGCAACGACGTTCAAAGCGAAGGGGCAGGTTTCTGACCATGATCCCCTTGGCTGCGGAGTACTCGGTCGTTCTGGCACGCCGATCGCAAGTTGGTTCATGAACGAGAGCGATCTGCTCATTGTGTTCGGTGCGTCCTTCTCGAACCACACGGGAATCGCCGAATACAAGCCGCTCATCCAGGTTGATGAGGACCCCATGTCGATCGGGCGGTTCCATTCCGTCGATGTCGGGCTCCAGGGCAACGTCGGCGTCACCGCTCGGGCATTGCAGGCCGAAGTCGGCGACGACCACGGTTGTGTTGATCAGCGCCCCGAGGTCGCAGAACGATGGAGTATCTGGCGGGCCGAGAAGGCCAACCGAGTCGACGATGATCACGGCCAAGGAATCAGTGCCGCCGCGCTGTTTGCGACGATGCAGCGTGTCGTTGCCCCCGATGCGGTGATGTGCGTCGACGTTGGCAACAACACCTACAGCTTCGGGCGCTACTTCGAGGTCACCAACCAAACGGTGCTGATGTCGGGCTATCTCGGTTCGATCGGATTCGCCCTTCCTGCGGCGATGGGAGCGTGGGCCGCTGTCGAAGATGGCACAATTCGTCGAGACGACGGTTCGCGCCGCCCAGTCGTGAGCATCTCTGGCGATGGAGGTCTCGGCCAGTACGCCATGGAGATCACAACCGCGGTGAAGTACGACATGGACATCACACACGTGGTGATGAACAACAGTCAGCTTGGCAAGATCTCCAAGGAGCAGCGAGTGGCTGAGTTCGATGTGTGGCAGACCTCCTTGCACAATCCGTCGTTCGCCGCGTTTGCTGAGTTGTGCGGGGCCAAAGGCATCAGAGTCGAGTCCGCTGATCAACTCGAAGCAGCGCTTCTCGAGGCCACGAACCACGCTGGCCCTGCCTTGGTCGAAGTCGTGACCGACGCATTGCTCATCTGAGCCCGCGAACGAGCGCCGAAGGGTCGCGTTGCGAATCGCGGGCGCGACAGTGACAAAACGAATACTTTCGTCCTCGTTGTCCATCTACCCGAACGACGTTCGTCGGGTTGGTGCTGGGATGTTCCCGGCCACCAGATGAGAAAGAGAATCATCATGAAGTACGCACTGCTCCTTTACTCCGACGAATCCAAGAATCCGGACTACACGACGGCCGAGGGTGCCGCCGAGATGGAGAAGTGGTTCCTGTTCAGCCAAGAGCTTGTCGAGGCCGGCTCGATGATGGCAGGCGAGGCGCTCTCCGAGGTCGAAACGGCAACGACCATTCGAGTCCGGGATGGCAAGACCATCACGGCCGATGGTCCCTTCGCCGAAACCAAAGAGAGCCTGGGCGGCTTCTACATCATCGATGTCGAGAATCTCGACGGAGCGATTGAATGGGCACTCAAAATTCCGAACGTTGGCTACGGCAGCGTCGAGATTCGCCCGGTGATGGAATTCTCTGACGCTCCCTAACGTCGAAGATGTCGGTCAACGCAATAGATGTCGCATTTCGGGCGGAATGGTCCCAACTCGTTGCGACGCTCGTTCGTGATCTTGGTGATCTCGCGTTGGCCGAAGACGTCGCACAAGAAGCGTTCGTCGCCGCGAGTCAGCGATGGCACCAGGACGGTATTCCTCGTCGTCCGGGTGCCTGGCTGCTGACGACGGCGCGCCGCAAGGCGATCGACAAGATTCGCCGAGACCGCCGATTCGAAGATCGACTCCCGATCCTGGCGGCCCAGCTCGACGACGTCGATGACCCTGCCGACGGGCCGCGCCAGCTCGCGGATGATCAACTTGCGTTGATCTTCGGCTGCTGTCATCCCGCATTGGATGTCGATGCTCAGGTGGCACTGACCCTTCGGTACATCGGTGGTCTCTCGACAGCACAGATCGGCAGAGCTTTTCTGGTTCCCGAGCCGACAATGGCGAAGCGGCTGGTGCGGGCCAAACGCAAGATCCGGTCGGCGGGCATTCCGTTCGCCGTACCGGAGGGGCAGGTGCTCGATGAGCGCATCGAGGCCGTCTGCGGTGTGATCTATGCCATCTTCACCGAAGGACACGCCAGTACCGATGGCGTGGCCTTGATGCGTGGCGGCTTGTGCGACGAGGCCCTCTGGTTGGCTGAAACGCTGGCCAGCTTGGTTCCCGACAACGGCGATGTGCGAGGACTCACTGCACTGTGTCTGCTCACCGATTCTCGGCGCGCGGCTCGCACCGATGAGGCCGGCCAGCCTGTGCTGCTTGCCGACCAAGATCGGAGTCTGTGGGATCGAGACAAGATGGATCGAGGGTTTCGCCACCTGTTCGCATCACAAACCGCCACCGCCCGAGGTGCCTACCAGCTTCGGGCATCGTTGGCCGCTGTGCACGCTACGGCGCCGACGTACGAAGAGACAGAATGGGCTGCAATCGTGCGGATCTACGACACGATCCTGGCATCGGGTCCAAACCCGATCGTTGCGCTCAACCGAGCGGCGGCCGTGGTAGAGCGGGACGGACCCGAAGCAGGCTTGTCCGAGATCGACCGATCCAACGTCGACGGAGCGCTCGATCATTATCACTACTTCCACTCGGCTCGTGCCGAAGTGTTGTCGCGACTCGAACGTCTCGATGCCGCTCACGCCGCTTACGACAAGGCCATCGAAACGTGTGACAACGATGCGGAGCGCACATGGCTCCAGGAGCGTCAGGCTTTGCTCAGCGATGCCCGTTGAGCACACCGATCACGACTGGAGTGACCATGCTTCCCGCCACCCCAACTTGCGATCGGTGTGGATGATCGATCGCACGTAGATCCGTTCGGCCATCAGGAGCACGAGTGTGGCTGTTGCCGCCGTGAGCACCATCGCTCCGATGACTTCCCACCAGAGTGCATCGCCAGAAGCAATCCGACCAGGCATGGCGAACGGTGCGGTAATCGGTAGCCAACTCACCACGCGGGCCAGAGTCGATTCCGGATCTGAGGCAGCGAAGATGGCTCCGAAGTACGAGATCATCAGGATCAAGCTGACGGGTCCGAGCGTTGACTGTGCGTCCTCCTGTCGGGGGGCAAGCGAGGCACCAGCGGCGAAGACGGACCCATAGAGCAGGTAGCCAAGCACGAACCAGATCAGTCCCGTTCCGATCAAGACGGGGGAGAGCGCGGGGAGCGCAGATGAGCCAAAGATCGATGCGGCGACGATCGCAGACAAGGCCAGTGCTGCGACTTGGACGATACCGAGTACGCCGACGCCGATGATCTTGCCGCCAAGCAGATGACGGGCTTGAACGGACGACAAAACCAACTCGACCACCTTGGTCGTCTTCTCCTCGAAGACCCCCATCATGATGTAGGCGCCGGCGACCTGGATTGAAATGAACAGCAAGATGACACTCATGAACGCGACGGCCTCTTTGGCTCCGCTCTCGGGATCCGGCTCGAGTTCGACGATGGCAAGTGGCTCGGCTTGGGTGAGTGCTGTGCGGATTTCTGAAGTTGAGAGCCCGGCATCAGCAAGCTCCTCGATCAGCGATGCTTGCTGCCACGCTGGTGTCACGAGACCGACGAGCTCGGGATCAGTTTCTCGCATCACGAGACTCTTGCCATCGACGATGGCTCCATCAAGGTCGCCGTCGAGGATGGCAAGTTCGGCTTCTGATCGAGTCGAGAACTCGGTGACGTCGAACGTAGTTTCGTCAAGCTCACCGATGATCTCCAGATTCTCCCTCGCTCCCTCTGGCTGTTGGCCGACCAGACCGACACGTATTGGATCGTCTGAGCTCACCGCCGCGGCGATGCCAAAGACTCCGAAGATCACCAGCACCGTCACGAGGAGCCCGACCAAGAAGGCCTTGGAGAGCACGCGTGAGCGAATCTCTCGGCGAGTGATCAGGGCGATGGTTTGCCACGCGGTCATCGAACATCCTCATTCGCTGCGGTTGGTTGGTTCGCATCATCTGCGATGTGGGTGAAGACCTCTTGGAGGCTTGGTAGGTCGTAGTCAAAGCGGGTGACCATGCCGACGGAACGGGCTTGGGTGAGCACCTGATCCAACTGCTCGTCGGAGTCGATGAGCATCACTGCCTCTGAGGTCGAGCTACTGACGAGGGGTCTGTCGATCGCGTCGGCAAGGGGCATCAGGGGTCGGTCGACTGTGACCGTGAGATGGCGTTGGCCAGTCGAGGCCCGGACATCGGCAACCGAACCCGAAGCCTGAATCGAACCGTTGACGATGATCACAATCTCGTCGCAGATCCGTTCGACAAGGTCGAGCTGGTGAGAGCTGAAAAGCGCCCCCGAGCCGTTCGCCACCCGTTCCTCCAAGACGTCTTGCAACGTGTTGACGGCAACTGGGTCCAGACCGTTGAACGGCTCGTCGAGCACGAGCAGTTCCGGATCGTTTACGAGAGACACCGCAAGCTGCACCCGTTGCTGATTGCCGTGGCTGAGCTTCTCGAGTGGGTCGTTCAGGCGGTCGCCGAGACCGAGCGAGTCGAGAAGGTCTCCGGCCCGCCGGCCTGCCTCTTTGCGTTCGACGCCTTTGAGCTGCGCAAAGAACGCCACCTGCTCCTGGATACGCATCTTCGGATAGAGACCCCGCTGCTCCGGCATGTAGCCGAATCGAGAGAGGTGGGCGTGGGTCACGGGGCTCCCGTCCCAGTGGATCGACCCGGCATCGGGTTCGACCAGACCGAAGATCGATCGCATCGTGGTCGACTTTCCTGCGCCGTTCGGTCCAACGAATCCGACGATTCGTCCCCGTGCGACGGAGAGCGAGACGTCGTTCACGGCGAGAAGTTCACCGTAGGACTTGGTGAGATCAGCGATGTCGAGCATGCAGTCAGTCTGACCTCAAGGCTGTTCTGATTCATCGGGCTGTGGTGTGAAGAGACTCCCTCACGGTGATGAGCAATAGCTCCACCCAACGGGGGATCCGCCAAGCGGACGGGGTCACTACGGTGGGAAGGTGGCTCGGCTGACAGCAATTGCGCACGCGCTCCGCTTGAAAAACGTGCGAGGGCTCATGCTCGAGCTGTGCCTCATCCTCTTGGGCATCACCTTCACAGTGGTGGGTGCCATTGTGCTGATCGAGGACACCCCGCCGACGATCGAGCCAGCGTCGTTGTCGACAACATTGCTCTTGATGGTCCCGATGCTGTTGGTGCTGCTGCTGCGCCGCCGCTGGCCGCTTCTGACCGTGGTCATCTCGACCGCGCTTTTGTTGATCGTCCGCGAACTCGACGTCCCGGAGTTTCAGGTCTCGGTCATCAGCTGGGTCATCTCGCTCTACTCGGCTGGTCGATACGGCGGTGGGTTGCGCCACGTGGTGCGAGGGCTCTGCATTGCAGCGACGATGATCTTTATCGTGTTCGAGCTCGTGGAAGTGTCGGACAGCTATCCACTTCTCGGTCTGACTCAACGATCCTTCGTCCTGATCGCAATCTCC
>CALHCB010000053.1 GCA_937930695.1 uncultured Acidimicrobiales bacterium
CGAAGGAGCCGATCTCGGCATCAAGCCGTTTGGCTTGGAAGCACAGCGAGTGCTTCGCCTCGAGAAGGGCCACTTCATTGTTGGACAGGACACCGATGGCCTTACCAAGGCCCCGACCACTGGCCTGCAGCCGCTGATCAAGCTCGATAAGGACGACTTTGCCGGTAAGCCTGAGCTCGCCTGGGCTATGGGGCAAGGCGTTGGCGACGACGAGTCGTCCAGCGCGATCGACCTCCCTGTGCTGGTATCGGTGCAAATGACCGACAGCTCGATCGTGCCTCCCGAGGCATCGCAGATCGTTCGACCCAACACCAACGAGATCCTTGGCCGTATTACGTCGTCGAGGTATTCACCGACGTTGAAAGCCTCCAATGGGTGATCGGCGACCTGGCACCAGCCGAAATCGTTGAGATCACGTTCACTGCCACACCAGCGGCAAACGCTCCACTCAACGTAACGAACTGGGCATCTGTCGAGACCTTCACTGCGCTCGGAGCCCCGCTGCCCACATCGGTTTCTGGCGCACGAGACGACGACCCGGCAACCGCTGCCATGGGTGACTTCGGGCTCGAAATCTCCAAGACCCCTGATGAGCAGCAGTACGGCTATCTCCCCGGGACCGGGGAGATCACGTGGGATCTCACGATCTCCAATCCGTCCACGCTCACGACGAACACCGACCTCGTGGTCACCGACTTCCTCCCTGCCCCGCTCACCTTCGACTCATGGTCCTCTACGGATCTTCGAGTCAGCGAAGGCACCATCGGCGCAACCGGTGCCGGAGTCGGCGGAACCACCGAAATCTCGTGGGACATCTCAGATCTCGGTCCTGGCGAATCCGTCACGATCGAACTGATTGCAGCCAGCAGCGGAACCGAAACGGCCATGGCCTGGTATGTCAACGACGTGCAGGTTGTCTCGGACGAGATCGTCGACGAGGTGGTCAACCAGGCCAAGGTTCGCTTCTACGAAGCAGCGAGCTTGGGCGACTACGTCTGGTTTGATGACAACGCCGACGGTATGCAAGACAGCTCGGAATCGGGCGTTGACGGTGCGACGGTGAACCTGCTCGACGCAGCAGGGAACCAGCTCTATCGCAACCCGACAACAGGTGCGATCACCACCGATCCTGCGCTTGGCTATCCCGCCATGAGCGTCATCACCGGCGATGATCCTTCGACCCCTGGCGTCGAGTCGGGTTGGTACGAATTCGATGACTTGCCGCCCGGCATCTACATCGTGGAGTTCGTCCCGCCGACGGGTTATCTGCTGACATTCGACGACCGAGGTTCAGACGACGCGTCTGATTCTGATGCTGATCGTCTGACCGGGCTCTCTGCTCCGGTGACACTCGATCCCGGTGAGAATGATCCGACGATCGATGCTGGCCTTGTGCCCGCAGACGGCAACAGCATTGGTGACTTTGTTTGGATTGATGACAATCAGGATGGTGTGCAGGACGGTGGCGAGTTGCCACTCGAGGGCATCATCGTCGAACTGATCGATCCGGCTACCGGTGCAGTGCTCGCTACAACGACCACCGATGCCTCTGGCTTCTATGAATTCGTGAACCTTCCCGATGGTGAGTACATCGTGGACTTCGCTCTTGATCCAGCCGTCCCGGGCCACGCTGATCTCGTGCCGACCTGGGAAAACCAGGGGAGTGACGACGGTGCGGACTCTGATGCCAATCGTGGAACCGGAAAGAGCGACGTGATAGATCTCGACGCTGCCGGTCTCGACAGCGATCCCGTTCGGGACGAGACGATCGATGCTGGGTTCTTCTCCGATCCCGGTGCGATCAACGAGATCGGCGATTTCGTTTGGTTCGACACCAACGGTGACGGCATCCAAGACATCGGCGAACCGCCAGTCGAGGGAGTCGTTGTCGAGTTGATCGACCCGATCACGGGCAACGTGATCGCCACGACGACCACGGATGCGTCTGGCTTCTATGAGTTCACCGATCTTCCCGACGGGCAGTATCAGGTGCAATTCGTGCCACCCGCGGGCAACGATCTCACGTGGCCCAACCAGGGCAGCGACGACGGAACCGACAGTGACGCAGATCGTGTCACCGGACTCACGTCGATCATCGATCTCGACTCCGCAGGGGTCAACGACAATCCGGTCATCGACAACAGCGTCGACGCTGGCCTGATCCCCGATGCCAACAACGAAATCGGCGACTTTGTTTGGATTGATGACAATCAAGATGGTGTGCAGGACGGTGGCGAGTTGCTACTCGTCGGTGTGATCGTCGAACTTGTCGATCCCGTGACCGGCATCGTGCTCGATGCGACGACGACCGATGCGTCTGGGTTCTATCAGTTCACTGATCTTCCCGATGGTGAGTACATCGTGGACTTCGCTCTTGATCCAGCGAACCCGGCTCATGCCACGTTGGTGCCGACCTGGGAAGACCAGGGGAGCGACGACGGAGCGGACTCCGACTCCAATCGTGAAACCGGCGAATCGCCAACTATCTCGCTCGATCCTGATGGGACGAATGCGGATCCCGTTGTTGATGACACGATCGATGCAGGGTTCTTCTCTGACCCGGGCGCCGTCAATGAGATTGGTGACTTCGTTTGGATTGATGACAATCAGGATGGTGTGCAAGACGGCGGTGAACTGCCGCTGGAAGGCATCATCGTTGAGCTGATTGATCCCGCAACCGGAAACGTCATCGCCACGACGACGACGGATGCGTCCGGCTTCTATGAGTTCACGAATCTGCCCGACGGTGAATATCAGATCCAGTTCACGCCTGATCCGATGGATCCAATACATGCCGGCTTGGTTCCGACGTTTGAGAACTCCGGAGATGATGCGGGGACGGATTCCAACGCCGACCGATCAGGGCTTACCGCAATCATCTCGCTCGATCCTGATGGGACCGACGGTGACCCTGTTGTTGATGACACGATCGATGCAGGATTCTTCCCTGACCCGGGCGCCATCAATGAGATTGGTGACTTCGTTTGGATTGATGACAATCAGGATGGTGTGCAAGACGGCGGTGAGCTGCCTCTTGAGGGCGTGATCGTTGAGCTGATTGATCCCGCAACCGGGAACGTCATCGCCACGACGACGACGGATGCCTCTGGCTTCTATGAGTTCGTGAACCTGCCTGACGGCGAGTACATCGTGGACTTCGCTCTTGACCCGGCCAATCCGGCGCACACCGATCTCGTGCCGACCTGGGAAGACCAGGGGAGCGACGATGGACTGGACTCCGATGCCAATCGTGAGACCGGTTGGAGCTCGGTGATCGTGCTCGATCCCGGAAGCGTTGATGACAACCCTGTTGTCGACGCAACGGTGGATGCTGGATTCTTCTCTGATCCCGGAGCCGTCAATGAGATTGGTGACTTCGTCTGGATCGATGAGGATCGCGACGGTGTGCAAGACGGCGACGAGTTACCGCTCGCCGGCATCATCGTTGAGCTGATCGATCCGGCTACTGGTGAGGTCATTGCGACCACGACCACGGATGCGTCCGGCTTCTATGAGTTCACAAATCTGCCGGACGGCGAGTACCAGGTCCAGTTCACACCCGACCCGGACGACCCGACCCACGCAGATTTGGTTCCGACGTTCGAGAACTCTTCTGACGATCCAGCCACCGATTCGGATGCTGATCGCGAAGGACTCACGGGCATCATCTCGCTCGATCCCGACGGAACTGACGATGATCCTGTCGTTGAGTCATCTGTTGATGCTGGCTTCTTCTCTGACCCGACGGCCGTCAATGAGATTGGCGATTACGTCTGGATCGATGCCGATCAGAACGGTGTGCAAGACGGCGGTGAGCTGCCTCTTGAGGGCGTGATCGTTGAGTTGATCGATCCTGCGACCGGAAACGTCATTGCGACCACGACGACGGATGCGTCCGGCTTCTATGAGTTCGTGAATCTGCCTGACGGTGAGTACGTCATTGACTTTGCTCTTGATCCAGCAAACCCGGCGCATGCCACGTTGGTGCCGACCTGGGAAGACCAGGGGAGCGACGATGGACTGGACTCCGATGCCAATCGTGAGACCGGTTGGAGCTCGGTGATCGTGCTCGATCCCGAGAGCACCGATGACAACCCTGTTGTCGATGCAACGGTGGATGCCGGATTCTTCGACGACCCAGACGCAATCAATGAGATTGGTGATTACGTCTGGTTCGACACCGATGCCGACGGCATCCAGGACATCGACGAACTTCCTGTCGAGGGACTCATCGTGGAACTCATCGACCCGGCGACCGGTGTGGTCATCGCGACGACGACGACTGATGCCACTGGCTTCTATGAGTTCACGAATCTGCCCGATGGCGAATACCAGGTGAAGTTCACTCCCGACACGTCCAACCCCGATCACAGCGGCATCAAGCCGACCACCCCCGGAGTTGGAACCGACGGAACGACGGACAGCGATCCTGACCCCAACACGGGACTCAGTCAGATCATCGTGCTCGATCCGGGCGGACTCGACGACAACCCCGTTGTTGATTCCACCATCGATGCTGGTTACGTGCACCCTGCTGGCTTGGGTGACCATGTTTGGAACGACCTCGACAACGACGGTGAGCAAGATCCGGGCGAGCCTCCGATCGAAGGCGTTGTCGTCGAGCTCTACGGGGCTGGACCCGACGGAACGTTCGGCACCCCTGATGATGAACTCATCAGCACGACGGTTACTGACCCGAACGGCTACTACGAGTTCGTCGATCTTCAGCCTGACGAGTACCGGATCAAGTTCGATCTGGAATCGTTGCCCGAGGACTTCATTCCCAGCGTTTCTTGTAGCTGCGGTGGAGCGATCGACACCGATGCTGGCTCTGATGGATGGACCGACGTCATCGTGCTCGGCGACGGCGAGTTCAATCCGGATGTCGACTTCGGAGCCCATCTCCGTGATGTCGATCTTGTCCTGTTCAAAACCGTCATCGAGGACTCGATCACGACCGACAGCGTCGAGTGGCTCCTCCAGGTGGAGAACATCGGATCTGATCCGGCTCCAGCTCAGATCGTCATCACCGATGTGCTCATTGATGATCTGACCTACGACTCGAGTCGAGGCGATGGCTGGACCTGCGCCGATGACGGTCAGACCGTCACCTGTTCCCACGCAGATGGTCTCGCCGCCGGTGCAAGCAGCCCGGATCTCATCATCAAGACCACCTTCGATGCTGCTGCAGGTGTCGTACTCGTGAATGCCGCAACGGTGTTCTCGTCCGGCCTTGGCGACAGCGGCGAGGAAACAACAGCGGAGACGACGTCTTCGAACAACACGTCGAACGACACGTTCACGGTGCCGGCAACTCCGCCGCCGACGCTTGCCTTCACCGGGTCATCGACTCAGTTCGCCGTGCTTCTGGCCCTGAGCTTGCTGGTGTTCGGCGGCGGTCTCGTGATTCCGAATCTATTGGCTCGGCGAGTTCTAGGCGGCCGCAAAGAAGAAGAGGGTGACAAATGAGTCGAGGCACAAACACCAGCGCGAGATCATGGTTGTTCTGCGGTGCGCTGCTCCTGGCTGCCTGCTCCGCGGACTCGCAGAATGAAGAAACGCTCGATGAGCAATCGTCGAACGTGGCAGAGGAGACCGAAGAGCTGAGGTTCAATGACGACTCGACAGATGCGCCGTCCTCGATTGGTGAGATCATCGATGAAGTCGGGGCAGAGCGGGACTACGTCGGTTGCTACGAGACGGTGTTTGCCTCCGCGGGGGTGGAGCCTCCTGATTCGTTCGATGACATGCCGATGGCTCTCGAAGAACTCGGTGATTCTGCGAAGCTCGGGTTCCAGGAATGCATTCGATTCGTGAACGCCCAAGGTGGAAACGACTAGCTGCGGAGCGCAGCCCAGCTTCGCCACTCGTTGATGTCGATGCCAACAACGGCACCGAGAGGACGGGCTTCGACATATTGGGAGTACTTGCCGACGAGAAGATCGATTGCATCATCTCGTTCGGCACCTGTTTCGATGACGCGCGCAGTGCCGTCAACTCGCACCCACCACAAGGCAGACCAATCCTCCTCGAAGTGGTCAACAAGAAGCGATGCCTTGGGGTGGGAACGGATGTTGTCGAGCCGCCGGAGCGCCATCGTCGATTTCGGCTTTCCGTCGACCGCGGAATAGATCGTGTCGCCGTGGAGCACAAAGCAGCACGGAACCAGGTGCACGTCTCCGCTGGCCCGAACGGTTCCAAGAGTGCCCGTGCGCGCTGATGCGATTCGTTGTCGATCCTGTGGACTTGCGGATGCAGTGTGGTCAGTCATGGTCCCGACTTCAATCGAATCGCCGAGTGACATGATCGCACGCGAGACTCAGTCAAAAGGGGTGCACATGAGCGTCGAAACATTGGCCTTTGGATATGGGCTCATCGAAGGTCCGCGAGTCGATCCGGACGACAACTTGTACTTCAGCGATGTGCCGAACGGTGGGGTATACCGACGTTCACCAGATGGTGAGATCACGGTCGTCATTCCGAAACGGCGCGGCGTCGGCGGGATTGCTTTGCACGCCGATGGGGGCCTCGTCATCAGCGGTCGGAACATCTGCCATGTGCTCGATGGCGAGACCCGGGTGATCTTTGCTCCTGAAAGCTTGGGGTTGAATGACCTGATGGCGGATGACTCCGGATCGGTCTACTGCGGGACGATTCGATCGGATCCGTTCGGAGACGAAGCGGAGCGAATCGACGGTGAGTGCTACCGGATCGATCCCGATGGATCGATCACCGAGTTGTACGGAGGTGTGTCACTGACCAACGGCATCGGCTTCTCGCCGGACGGTTCGACGATGTACCACTCCGATAGCGGGAATCGCGAAGTGATTTGTCACGATCTTGTGGCCGGACAGCTCAGCAACCGACGAGGACTCTCGGTCGGCAAGAACTTCTTTCCCGACGGGTTGGCCGTCGACGAGGCAGGAACGATCTGGGTCGCCGACTATGGATCCAGTTGCGTACGAGGGGTCTCGCCCGATGGCGAGTTGGTCGACTCCATCGAGGTGGCAGCCAAAGCAGTCACAAGTCTTTGCTTCGGAGGTGCAGACCGTCGGGACATGTACATCGTGACCGCAGACAACACCGACGATGCATCGAGGGGCGGAACGATCTTCAGAACTCGAATGGCGGTGCCCGGCATGCCTGCACCGCTCGCTCGGATCTGAGCGGGTAGAGTCAGGAGGCGTTCCACTTCTTAGTGGGGACCTCTCGCTTGACATTCGGGCCTTCTGTTCTGGCCGAACTATCCCCTGTCGCCTCCCCTGAGCACGACTCGAGGAGACACATGTCAAATTCCACAGAGCCCACGCCGTTCAGTCGCGTCCCGACAGACGATCGGCCAACCGCGATTGTGTACTGCGAAGCGAATTTCGGCGAGATTGACGGCAAGACGGCGAACGGATTGGTCCGCCACAGCGAGCGGTACGAAATTCTCTCGGTCATCGATAGCAAGCTTGGTGGCCAGGATGCGGGCGCCGTGCTCGACGGTCGGTCAAATGGCATCCCGATCTGTTCTGATCTCGATGACGCGATTTCGATTGTGGGGAAGGTCCCAGACTTGTTCATCGTGGGGGTGGCGCCCACGAGTGGCTTGATGTCTCTCGATGAACGTGCCGTTCTTCTGGAGGCCATGAGCAGGGGTCTGAGCATCATCAACGGGTTGCACGAGTTCCTCAACGACGATCCGGAGTTTGCCGCTGCAGCGGCAATCCACTCGGTGGAAATCACCGACGTGCGAAGACCGCGGGCCAAGACCGAGCTCCGTATGTTCGACGGGAGCATTCTCAACGTCACGTGTCCGCGAATTGCGGTGCTGGGAACGGATGGTGCCATCGGGAAGCGCACGACCGCAACGATCTTGACTCGCACGTTGGTCGAGCACGGCGTCCGTGCCGTTCTGGTTGGTACCGGCCAAACCAGCTTGATTCAAGGGGCGCGCTTCGGTGTGCCGCTCGACGCTGTTCCCGCCCAGTTCGTCTCTGGTGAGCTCGAAGGCGAGATCGTCGATGCCTTCGAGACGGCGAATCCCGATGTGATCATTGTCGAGGGCCAGGGCGCCCTGAGCCACCCCACATACCTCAGTTCGACCGCTGTTCTGCGGGGAAGCCGCCCGCAGGCGGTCATTCTTCAGCACGCCCCTGCTCGTCGGTTCATCAGCGACTTTCCGGCGTTTCCGATGCCAACCCCGGCGAGTGAGATCAACCTGATCGAGACGTTTGCAGAGACCAACGTGATTGGCCTGACGCTCAACCACGAGAACATGACGGACAGCGAGCTGACTGCAGCCATCACCATGTACGAACTCGAGCTCGACATCCCCGTGACCGACGCCATCACGAGGCCAACGGAACGACTCCTCGACATGGTGTTTGCGGCGTTCCCAGATCTTGAACAGAAGCCGTCGATCGCCGCGAGGTGACCGGGCTGCGGCTCGAAATCGATCTCGAGAAAATCAGCGTCAATGCTCAGGTGCTCGTGGATCTCTGCGGTGCTCGGGGAATCTCGGTCACCGGCGTCACCAAAGCCATGCTCGGGGCCCCGGAACTGGCCCGGGCGCTGCAATGTCTGGAGGCCTTGGGAGACTCTCGTATCGAGAACATCGAGCGGATGCGCCACGCAGGTGTGGAGTCGTCGATGGTGCTGTTGCGTGCCCCGATGCCCAGTCAAATTGACCGAATCGTCGACGCAAGAGTGACGAGTCTCAACACCGAGACCGGGGCGCTGAGCGCCCTGTCTTCGGCAGGGCGAGTGGCGGGCCAGATCCAGAAGGTCATCGTGATGGTCGAACTCGGAGACCTTCGTGAAGGCCTGATGCCTGAAGCTCTCAACGCCACGATTCGCCACATCACGGGGCTCTCACATGTTCATCTGACCGGCATCGGCGCCAACCTTGCCTGCCGTAGCGGGATCGAGCCGAGCAACGACAACATGGCGGCATTGTCGACCATCGTCGACGCAACCGAAGCCACCTTCGGTGTGTCGATCGACATGGTGTCCGGCGGCAATTCAGCCAATCTGGACTGGCTTGCGGCAACCGGCGACGTGGGACGAATCAACAACCTGCGGCTTGGTGAATCCATCCTCCTCGGAACCGAGCCTCTTCATCGCCGACCGCTCGCCGGTCTGTCGTCCGATGCGATCGTGCTGGTGGCCGAAGTGATCGAATCCCAACGCAAGCCGACGAAGCCTTGGGGCGCTGCTGGCCAAAACTCGTTCGGTGAAACGCCGTGCGCGCAAGACCGGGGTGATGTTTGGCAGACGATCTTTGCAGTTGGGCGCCAGGACACCGACACTGCTGATCTCGAAGGGCCCGAGGGCATCGAACTGCTCGCCGCCAGCAGCGATCACTTGGTGACCGCAACGACTGCACGGATGTCCCCAGGTGAAGAGGTTCGGTTCCGTCCGGGCTACTCGGCGTTGCTCCGATCAATGACATCACCGTTCGTCAACAAATGTATGAGCGGTCGCTAGGGGAGCGTGGTTCCAAGCGCGTTTGCGGTGTCCGCTTCGACCCAGGTCGTGGGCGCTCCGGTGACGATGATGGTCTGGTCAATATCGACGACATCGTCGGTCGGATCAAGCGTCGGCTGAGGTCCCTGATCGGGTGTTCTCGGATCGGGCAGTACCTCGGCGATGACTTCGGTGCCGGCAGGCGTCGTTGAGGTGGCGCCACCATTTGTGGTTCCCATGGCGACCGCAGCTCCGGTGGTGATGCCGAGGGCAGCAGCACCGAGGATCAGGGTTGAGGCAAGTTGAGTACGGTTCATGGGCTCGAAAAACCCTTCCCCTCCGCAACCGCACTCCGAACGCTACTGAATGTTGGAGCGCCCCGACCTGAGGAGCATCGCCCAGTTGACGCACAGTGGCCGAAGGTCACTCATGTGACAGTGGCCGAAGGTCACTCAAGAAAGTCGACCGGCGGGGAGGAAACGAGAAGCCGCACGTAGTCGTGGTCGACGAGGTCGATCAGATAGCCGGGCTCGTCTCGGTAGATGGCGAGGAACTCTTTGTCCATGTTCTTGGCTCGCCAGGTGCCGAGATAGATGCGCTTTGGGATGGACGTTCCTGGCATCCGTATGCCGCGGATCTCTGGTTGCAGCTCATCGATTCTTCGGGCTCGAACGAGGGAGGTCATGGGAACGACGATGTTGCGGGAGAGACTCCCGAGGTGTTCCCAACGGCTGAGCTCGAGGGTGAATGAATCGGTGTTTGCGACAAGTTGAGCCACGATGATCAGAGCTTCCGTTGGAACATCGAGTGCACACGTTCCCAATGCTGCTCTGAAGCCGCTCGGTTGTAGCGCTCGGATCCGGGAGGGGCATAGCCATGAACGGCGTCGGTATAGAAGTCGAGCGTGTGTTCGACGCCCGCCGCCTCCAGCGCCGCCGTCATCACAGGTACATCTTCGGGTGGTGCGGTTGAATCGTTGTCGGCCCAGCCGAGGTAGACCTCTGCACGAACCGTTTCGAGATCGAGGTGGGGAGAGTCTGGCGTGTCTCGCACGAGCCATGCTCCGTGGATCGAAGCGACAGCAGCGACGCGCTCGGGCATTGCTCTGGCGAGCGAAATGACGAGTCCACCGCTCATGCAGAAACCGACGGCCCCGACCTTGCCGTCGCGGGCGGCATCGCCTTGTGCTGCGACGGTGAGGAGCGCTTCGGCGTCCCCAATGATGTTGGTGGGGGTCACTGCATCCATGAGCTCGAAGCGTTCGTGCATGTCCGGATCGCTTGCGCCGAATTCCTTGTAGGGGCCGCCGCGGTAGAACAGGTAGGGGAGCATGACGTAGTACCCGGCAGTTGCCAGTCGCGATGCCATGTCCTTCAGGGCAGGCCGGATGCTTGGCGCATCCATGAGGTACAGAACGACGGGATGGGGTCCATCGGATTCGGGGTGATAGATGAACGTCTTCATCTCCCCGTCTGGTGTGGTGACGTCGATTTCCTGCTCGATCAAGGAGTGCTTCCTTCGTGGTTCTCGTCGCAACCTACATCTGTTCTCGATCGTCCCACTTTTCGTCGTGGTGGTCGACGCGTAGCGTGCGGCGATGACCGACTCCGCTGCTTTCGCCGACCTCGCATCTCTCGACGCCACTGGTCAAGCCGACCTCGTGAGATCGGGAGCGGCAAGTCCGCTCGAGTTGGTCGACGCGTCAATCGAACGAATCGAGCGGCTGAATCCGTCAATCAATGCCGTCATCCATACCGACTTCGAACGAGCCCGAGAAGCCGCAGTTGCCCATGATCTTGCGGACGGTCCGTTTCAAGGGGTGCCGTTTTTGATCAAGGACATTGGCACCACCCAAGCTGGCCTGCCGTATTGGCTAGGGAATCAGGCGCTCAAACAGGCCGGGAACATGAGTGCTGGGGATACAGAGCTTGGTCGTCGGTTTCGGGACGCTGGCCTGATCACCGTCGGAAAGTCGAACTTGCCGGAGCTCGGCAGCTGCCCCACCACACAACCGCTGAGTTGTGGCGCGACGAACAACCCGTGGGACCTGGAACGCTCTCCCGCGGGAAGCAGCGGCGGCGCTGCTGCCGCGGTGGCGAGTGGCATGGTGCCCATCGCGCACGCAAGCGACGGTGGCGGATCCACGCGGTTGCCCGCAGCATGGAATGGCTTGGTCGGACTCAAAACCACTCGAGGGCGAGTGCCGAACACGCACGGTGTGTCGCGCCTGCTGTCAGAACTCGTGGTGTCGAAATCGGTACGAGACACCGCCACCATGCTGGATGCTGTCGAAGGTGCCACTGATGTCGACCTCTTTCATCTGCCGCGTCCCGATCACCCCTACGTCGAAGACCTCGAAACCATGCCGCTGCCGTTGCGGATCGGGGTGTTGACCGACGGAGGCACTCGGACCATTGACCCAGACTGTGTTGCCGGCGTGCTGGCAACGGCGACGCTGCTGGAATCCATGGGCCACGAAATCGTGCCGGTTACCGGCGAGACCCTTTTCGGTGGCGACACGACGCTGAACGGTCGCTTGTGGATGGGAGGGTTGACCCGCAGAGTTGATTCGATGGGTGAGCTGCTCGGCCGTCCGCTGACAGAAGATGAAGTCGAGCCGTACAACTGGACTGCTGCACAGCGAGGTCGATCGATTACCTCTTCGGAATGGTCAGCCGCCCAAGAACAACAACAGGCGTGGTCGGTTGGAGTGATCGAGTGGATGAGTCAATTCGACGTGCTGCTGACGCCAACTGCAGGGTGTCCGCCGCTCAAGACCGCCGACCTGTGGCCGCCGGCCGACAAACCATGGAAGATCGCCTCGACCTATGCCCTGATCGGTTTGTTCACTCTGCCGTTCAATGTGACCGGTCAACCGGCGATTTCGCTGCCGCTCTATGAGACCGATGCCGGGCTGCCCGTTGGCATCCAGATGGTTGCGGGGATGGGTCGAGAAGACCTGCTGATTCAGCTCTCCGCTCGGCTCGAAGAGGCGATTCCCTGGGCCGGCCGTTATCCCGTGCTCTGAGCTCTCGTTACCCGACGTGACAGAAGCGGGGTTAGCGTCCTGCGGATGGACACGTCTGAAACCAAGGGGTCAGCATCGATCCGACTCGATGCTTCGCCCTCAACGGTGTACGCCTACCTCACCGATCTCGAGAAGCTCCCGGGACTCAGCCCCGAAAACGTTCGATGCGAATTCCTCGATGGCGCCGATGCGATTGACGTCGGGACCAAGTTCCGAGGCCACAACAAGAGTGGCGATTACGAGTGGCACGCAGACTGTTTGGTCACGGTCGCCGATCCGGGACGCCTGTTCAGTTTTCAGGTTCCGCCCGGTGTCGAGTTTGCCACGACCTGGAGCTACCGAATCGATGCCGACGGCACCGGTTCGGTGGTGACCGAGACGTTTGATGCACCCTTGCTCGCGATGCCCGAGATCTATCCGGGCAAAATTGAAGGCCGGCGCGACAATCTCGAGGCGGCGTGTGTGAAAACGCTCGCGAACTTGAAGGCCGCTCTCGAAGCCTGACGTTTCGGCTTGTCCAGCGGGTCCAGGTGACCCATGTCACAACTGTGTGACCTTCGTTCACTGAGTGTGAATCGGGCGTGAACGAACTGCTACGTTCGAACTCGTGGCGCCGGATTGGCTGCAATCGCAGCCGAAACGACGACTAGGACACTCCTGGTGGGGGCCGCGGTGGTTGCCCACCGGGAGTGCTTCTGTGTTCCTTGTCAGCGGCGCCCTGGGTCAGAGCGCCCAGGCCGCCCGTGTAGGTCGGCTCTGCCAGCGACGAGCGTTTGTTCGTACGGTCCAGCCATGGGCGTCATGCGAGTTCGAGCTGTTTTGTTGAGTGCTGCGCTGCTCGCTGGTGGTGCGGCGGTGTCGCCGGCCGCGGCGGACAACGTGATCACGCCGACGCCGAAACATCGCAATCTCGAGGTTCACCTCCAGCCCTACGTGACGCTTCCTGATGCGACGTCGGGTGCTGCCCCCCGTATCAACGCGATGGCCACTGCCGGTGGAAGAACCTTTGTCATCGAAGAACTCGATGCCAGGATTTACGAGATCGTCCAGACGCAGAACGGGCCGCAAGCCGAGCTGTTCTTTGATGTGGAGGCGGCGGTTGCGAACGCGACCGGACGTGGGATCGATCACACCAATACCTTTCACGGGGGTCTTCGCAGCGTTGCTTTTCATCCCGATTTTGAGAGCAACGGGCTGTTCTACACCTCCGCGATGGAGCAGCGCCCGAACAATGGCGGCGCACATAGGTATCTCAGTGACGTGGCCGACCCGATCGTTGCCGACAGTGTGCTGATCGAGTGGCGAGCGAATCTCGCGACGGGCCAGCCCATCAGCACGAGCTATCGGGAGGTCTTTCGGGTGGGCATGCCGGTCTACGACCATCCGATCAAGCAGATCACGTTCAATCCGTACGCTAGGTCGAACGATCCTGACTACGGGCTGCTCTACATCGCTCACGGCGATGGAAGTGTGAAGTCGGCCGAGGTTGGTGGCGGACAGAACAACGATGCTCTCGGGAAGATCCTTCGTATCGACCCAACCCAGAATGGG
The DNA here is from genome assembly GCA_937930695.1 of uncultured Acidimicrobiales bacterium. Lineage (GTDB taxonomy): Bacteria > Actinomycetota > Acidimicrobiia > Acidimicrobiales > SZUA-35 > CALEWY01. Next base: position 14,030 of record CALHCB010000053.1, read on the forward strand.
AACGCTCCCTTCAGCGTGCCATCCTCGAATCCGTTTGTCGGGCAAGCCGGAATGCTCGATGAGGTCTATTCACTCGGTCATCGGAACCCCCATCACCTGTCGTTCGGAATGGTCGGCGGCGAAGCCGTGCTGTTCGCAGCAGAGCCAGGACGAGACAACGTCGAAGAGATCAACATCATCGAACCCGGTCGAGACTACGGCTGGCCGCAGCGAGAAGGGACGTTCGTGCATCTCGCCGAGGGGGGAATCGCCACTGGCGTTGCCCCGTTGCCCGCCAACGATGCAACGTTCGGATTCACCTACCCAGCGACGCAGGTCGGACATGAGGGACCGACGGGATCGACATTCGTGAAACAGGCGATCGCTGGCGGGTTTCCCGTTCTGAATGGATCGCCGCTCTCTGGGCAATACCTGTTCAGTGACTTCGCGGAGAGTGGCACGTTGTACCACTCAGGTCTGGTGCAGTTGACCACCGCAATCACCTCAGGTGCACCGAACGCTCTCAGCCAGGCCCCAGTCGGAGTCGTGAAGATCAAGTTCGACCACGACGGTGATCCCAGCACGACGGCGTTGGACCGAGTGAACCTCGTTGATGTCTTCAACGACTCTCCTCTCTACGAGACAACCCGGGCCGACGTCCGCTTCGGCCAGGGCCCCGGTGGCGAGCTCTACATCACGTCGAAGCGCAACAACACGATCTATCTGGTCACATCGTCTCTGCCTGGTGGACCTGGAGGTTTCTCCGGCACGCGATCAACGTTCGTGTGCTCGGTAACGGCGACCGGTGGCGGGTTCGACGTCACCTGGGAGAATCCGCCGGCGAACGCAACTCGAATGGTGATCGAACGTCAGGCATCGAGTCGCTACTGGTGGCGAGGTCGCGTCGACACGTCGGCGAAAGCCTTCACCGACTCTGGCCGACTTCCGCCGCGGACCTCTCGCATCGATTACCGAGTTACGGCGAAGAACAACGCAGGTTCAGTGCTCGAGGAAACAGACTGTCTGCTGCGCACGACGCCCGGCCACACCTGCACGATCACACGCACGGCGGGGAACGATGTCGTCACGTGGGAAGAACACCGCAGCGGTGACCTTGTCGTGACTCGTCAGCGTTCGGCGGATCGGCCGTTCTATTGGCGAGGTCGCGTCGACTCGTCGGTGACGACCTTCGTCGATGCCGCGACATCGGGGCCCGTTGCCTATCAGGTCATCGGGCGAGACAACGCGGGCTATGTCGTGGACGGCGCCGCCTGTTCGGTCCATCAGTAGTTTTGCGCTGCCCGTTCCTGTCACTCGTGGCTGACGGAAACCCATCGAGCAGGTAATGTCCGGACCTACGGCCTTTTGCG
>CALHCB010000054.1 GCA_937930695.1 uncultured Acidimicrobiales bacterium
GAGGTCGGGAACGTCGAGGTCGGGAACGCTGACGTCGGGAACGTCGAGGTCGGGAACACTGACGTCGGGAACACTGACGTCGGGAACACTGACGTCGGGAACACTGACGTCGGGAACACTGACGTCGGGAACACTGACGTCGGGAACCTGCAAACCTGTCGGTGGCACGCTCGGGATGCCGATCACGGCGTCGGCTACTGCAGCCTCGGGTGCCGATCCCGGAGGCGGAGGCGGAAAGCCTTCAGTGTTTGGTGAAAAGTCGGCGGGCGGAGGCGGCAGGTCACTTGGTGAGAGAGCAGAGACCGGTTCAGGCATCGGGGGCACGACGACGGCCGGAGGTGGTGGTGGAGTCCCGACGGCTGGTGGGTCTTGCGGCGCCGGAGCGTCTTGGAACGACGGGGGACCATTGACCGCGGATGCGTCGACGACAACGACAGCTCCAGCTCCCGGGACGAGTCCCTCCCGAAGGACCGTCTCGTCGGATGGCGACGTGAACGGGACGCTCGACAACCTCAATTCGACGTCGTCGGTGGCAACAACCTCGGTTGTCCACCCAGAACGTCCATCACCAGCAGCTTTGAGATCTCCCGCAATCGCTTCGGCTTGGTCGAATACGAACACAATCGGCTCGCCATCGACGTCGAGAACGGCGGCGACCCCGGTCGGGTTCGTGCTCACGACGAGTTCGTGGAGCGCGGCGGCGACCGCCTCGAAGGTCCAGCCATTGTTCTGGCTCAACGTGTCGGCCATTGCAAGAGCCGCCAGGCCAACGGTGTGATCACCAGAGGCGACCAAGGTGAGCGGGCCGGTGGCGACCACGCTTCCGGTGCCGGGAATGATGCGCGCTCCACGGAGCGATTCGGTCGTCATCCGCCCATGGTTGCACGGACCGGCGCAACTTTCAGGATCTTGCCAACCGGTCCCCGAGCGGGGGGTGGTGGGATGAACCTAGCCTTCTGTCCATGGACGCCCATCCTCTGCATCGACAGCCCGAACAGGTAGCGATCAATCGTCTCCCCGCACATGCACTGCCGCTTCCCGACGACGCTCGTTCGTTGGACGGGACATGGAAGTTTCGGTACTGGACTGAGACACCACCTGAAGACGTCCCGTCGGCCGAGCCAGCAGGCGAAGACTTCGAGAACATCGAGATCCCCGGCTCATGGATGTTGCGTGCAGACGGTGCTTGGGGAATTCCGATTTATACGAATGTGCAGTATCCGTTTCCCATCGAGGAGTACCCCCACATCCCGATCGAGGATGAAGGTGGCGACTATCAGCGCGTCGTCGATGTGCCTGCCGAGTGGTCGAATGATCGGATCATTTTGCGGCTCGGAGCTGCGGAGTCAGCGGTTGAAGTTTTTGTCGACGGACACAGCGTCGGCTACAGCACGGACAGCCGATTGCCCGCGGAGTTCGATCTCACCGACGTGGTGCAGGCCGGTGAATCGGCGAGCGTCGGGCTGCGTGTGCATCGGTGGTCCGCTTCGACGTGGCTTGAAGACCAGGACATGTGGTGGATGGCGGGGTTGCATCGATCGGTCCATCTGGTTCGTCGTGCGCCTCGTCGAATTGCCGACGTCGCCGTCGAGACGACGTCTCTAGCTGGCGAATTGTCGGGAACCGCTGGGCTTCGCGTCTGTGTCGACACCGAGGGCGCGGCTGGTGAGGTTCGCGCAGTGCTGCACGATGCGGCCGGCCAGTTGGTGGGGACGGGGAGTGCGTCGACGATTGACGGGCGAGTTGCGCTGGATATTGACGTCGCCGAGGTCGAGTACTGGACAGCGGAGACTCCCAATCTCCTCACGTTGTCCATCGAGTTCGGCCAGTCGGCGTCAGGGACTCATGTCGACACTGTGACGATGAAGGTTGGCGTTCGAACCGTTCATGTTCGCAACGGTCAGTTGCTCGTGAATGGCCGTGCCATCACGATCTTCGGTGTCAACCGGCATGAGCACGATGGGATGACCGGTCGCTGGCAATCAGACGACATGCTCGAAGCCGACATCGCACTCTTGAAGGCGAGCAACATCAACGCCGTCCGTACTGCGCACTATCCGAACGATGAGCGCTTCTATGACTTGTGTGACCGGCACGGGCTGTATGTAGTGGACGAGGCGAATATCGAGAGCCACGGACTTGTTCATCTACCCGAGCACTTGCCCGCCAACGATGAGCGTTTCACCGAGGCCTTCGTCGCTCGCGGAGTCCGGATGGTCCAGCGTGACAAGAACCACCCTTGCGTGATTGCGTGGTCGCTCGGGAACGAATCTGGGTTCGGTCCGAACCACCGTGTGATGGCTGCGGCGATGCGCGAACTGGACAGTCGGCCGATTGCGTACCACCCGGCTGAGGATGATCCGATTGTCGACATCATCGGCCCGATGTATCCCACGGTCCGCGAGATGGACGATCTCGCCGCCACTGCCGATGATCGTCCGGTCATCATGTGCGAATACAGCCACGCGATGGGCAACTCGAACGGCGGCCTCGACGAATTCTGGGACTTGATCGAGCGGTCGCCTCGAGCGTGGGGCGGGTTCATCTGGGATTGGGTCGATCAAGGCCTGGCAAGGTTTACCGACGATGGTGAGCGCTGGTGGGCGTACGGCGGTGACTTCGGAGACCAGCCGAACGATCGGAACTTCAACTGCAACGGATTAGTCGATGCCGATCGCCGGCCACACCCCGGACTGCGTCACGTTGCGTGGGTCTATCGGCCGATCGTGGTTGAGCCTGTCGATTTGGAACGGGGCCAGATCCGAGTTCGAAATCGGCGATCCTTTCGCGACACAAGCGATCTTGATCTCCAATGGAGTGTGTCCATCAATGGCAGCGTTGTCGATCGCGGCACCGAATCAGTGGTCATAGCCGCGCAAGAGAGCAACGTCGTTGAGCTTGCGCTCGGGCGCCCCACGATCAACAGCACGAACCAAGACGAGGTTCGACTTCTTTTGGAATGGGCCGGAGCCGATGGCGCCCTTGTGGCGTGGGACGACTTGGCCTTTCCGTTGTCGCGCGTGGCGCCAGCGGTGGTCTCTTTGGATGCGGAAGGCCCGTCAGTTCAGCAGTCCGAAGACATCATTGAGTTCACCTGCGGTGATACCGGACTGATTGTGGCTCCCAGCGGGATTCCGACAGGCTTTCGATTCGGCGACGACTATCTCCCGGTCTTCTGGGGGCGACTCGGTCTGTGGCGAGCTCCGACCGACAACGATGCAGCCACCTTCGGAGATGAGATGCTCGTCGACCGGCTTCGCAAGGCCGGGCTCGATCAAGCCCAGCCTGAACTCGTCGAGGATTGGAAAATCGAAGAAACCGATGCAACGAGCCGAGGAGCAAGCTGCGTTCGTGCGTCTGCCCGCTTCGCGTTCACCGACCGGCTAACGGTGCGGCTTGCTTGGATCATCGGCCCTGATGGCGACATCGCTTTCGATATCGGCGCGAGCGGTGATCTGGATGTGCCTCCGCTTCTTCGTCTCGGCATTGAACTGGAGCTTGAACACGCCTTGTCGGAGATCGAGTGGTTCGGACCCGGACCTGAGGAGAGCTATCCCGATCGAGTCGACGGGTTGCCGGTTTCCCGATACACCGCAACGCCAGAGTCCTCATTGTTTCCATATGCAAAGCCCCAGGAGACGGGAAACCACACCGACCTTCGTTGGTTGTCGCTGCGTCGAGAGGGCGGCGGCGGTCTCGTCGCGATCGGGGATCCTCGCTTCGATGCGTCTGCGCTTCGGGTGCGATCAGAAGATCTGGAACATGCGCTGCATCCTCATGAAGTTGGGCAGCGAGAAGGCGTCGTCCTCCGGCTCGATGCGGCGCACGCCGGGCTGGGGACGGGGAGTTGCGGCCCCGGATTGAGTCGGCGCCACGAGGTGCTGCCGTATCACGTGCGGAATCGGATCATTCTGCGAGGTTTGTCGCCATCCGCTGACCCGGGCCAAGTTGCTTCCCGGACCTCGGCCACCGCGGTGCATCGCCGTTGGCGCTACTGAGAGCCGTTGGCGCCCCGAAGGTTCCTGACGAAATCCGCAGTCAGAGGCGAGGAAACGTGACGTGGAGTTGCGCTCCTGCGCCGTGTTGGGCATGCTCGATCGAGGCCGAACAACGGCCATGGGCGATTCATCCCAAAGTTCACCTGATCTCGGGATCGGGGTGTTGCTGGCGCCGCCGGTCCGCAACACTGGAACAAGCTGGGGCTTAACGGAGTTGTGGACGTGCGAAAATTTCTAGCGGTTCTGATAGCGGTTTTGTCGACCTTCGCGGTCGGTGTTCCGGCGGCGACTGCCGACGCGCCCGTGGCCTTCACGGCGACGGCGACGGTCGTGTCTTCCACCCAGATCGATCTTTCGTGGACTGATGCTGAGGCGCCGAACCCCTTGGTTCCGGGCACTGCTGTCACCTACTCGGTTGCCGTGAGTCCAGCTGATGGCACTGCAGCGGTCACAGGTCTGGGAGCAACGGTGACCGGGCTGACACCCAGTACGGCGTACAGCTTCACGATCACGGCGACCAACGGCGAGGCGCCGGATACAACGGCCGCTGCGAACGGCACGACTCCGGCAGCGCCAGTAGCTCCAGGAGCCTTCACCGTCACGGCAACGCCGACGTCGTCTTCGGCAATCAGTGCGAGCTGGGGTGACGCTGGCGGCAATCCAGCTGCCACCTATTCTGTCGCGATCACACCCGACGACGGGACGATCGGAACCGTTGACCAAAACGCTCGTACCGTCTCGATCACTGGTTTGAGCGCGGCGACGCCATACAGCGTTGCTGTCACCGCGACGAACGGGGTTGCCCCTGACTCGGTAAACAGCGGATCGGCGACAACTCCTGCCGCCCTTGTTGCCCCGGGAGCCCCAACAGGAGTCACGATCGCGACCAACGGAGCCCAGACTGGCGTCACCGTCAACTGGAGCGATGGCACAGTCGGGAACCCACAAGAGATCTACATAGTCCAGTTGAACGCAGCCAGCGGTGGTCCCGCACCGGGACCGAGCGTGCAGTTGGCCCGCGGCACCGAGACAGCAGCATTCTCCGACCTGAACCCAGGCACCTACACCGCAACCGTGACAGCAGCGAATGGCAGCGGAAACCAGGCCGCAAATTCTGGCGGAGCTCCCGCGGTGATCCCTGTCCCCGCAACGGAGCCAGGGGCGCCAACGGGTGTGAGCGCTTCGGCGACCGGAACGACGACGGCAACCGTCAGCTGGACCGCCCCACAGAGCGATGGCGGATCGACGATCTCGGGGTACCGGGTGACGTCCAGCCCAGGTGGCATCATCCAGCCGACTGGTGGCGCAACCTCGGTCACCGTTTCCGGACTCACTCCGAACACGGCATACACCTTTACTGTCGTGGCTCAGAACGGAGTCGGGCTGGGCCCGAGTTCAAGTGCATCGAACTCCATCACGACCGATCAAGTTACGGCGGCCCCCGGCAGCTTCACGGCGTCGGCAAGCGCAGTGTCGGCCTCCAGCATTTCGATCGACTGGCCCACCGTCAGTGGAACTCCGGCTCCCACCTACACGGTAACTTCGAGCCCTGCGGGAGGATCGATTGTCATCTCGGGAACCTCGGCATCGGCCACCGGGCTCGCTCCCAACACGACCTATACGTTCACCGTGACCGCGAGCAACGGAATCGGAAGCGCAACCTCTTCCAGCCCATCGGCCACGACGCTTGCGGCTCCGGGCTCGTTCAACGTCACAGCATCGCCGACATCGAGCAGCAGCGTCAGCCTCAACTGGGATGACGTGAGCGGCAGTCCGACCCCGACGTATTCTGTGTCGGTCAGCCCTTCCGCAGGCTCGATTTCGTTGAGCGGCTCATCCGCTACGGCAACCGGACTGACGGCCGGTGTCAACTACACCTTCACTGTGACCGCGACGAACTCGCAGGGCACGAGCAGTGATTCGGCCAGCGCGACGCCAGCAGGCCCGCCCGCTGCGCCGACCAACGTGACCGCGGCACGGGGCGAGGAAGCGGTAAATACCGCTGTCGTCACCTGGGAAGCTCCGGTCACATTCGGTTCTGCGGTCACCGGATTTGAAGTCATCGTCGATGGCCGCGAAGCCGAGGTCATCAGCGATCCGACGTTGACCTCGTTTGAGATCGGCAGCCTCGATCCCGGGACCTACACCGTGCAGGTTGTTGCGACGAGCGCCGAAGGAAACAGTGCGCCCGGGCTTTCGAACAGCGTCCTCATCCCC
>CALHCB010000055.1 GCA_937930695.1 uncultured Acidimicrobiales bacterium
AAAAGCCCCGCACACCGCTCGTCCCACCGGGAGGGAATCGGGGAACGAGATTCTCCGGGCCTGCGATAGTGCAGAGCCCGATGAGTCGCTAAAGACAGCTAGTCCGTCGCAGTTTCCCTCAGAAGTTGAGTTAGCTCAGCAAGCTGAGCGCCCTACTCCTGAACGAACTGCACCCTCCTGTTGGCAGCAAGAGCTTCCGGTGTATCACCTTCGCCGAACTGCGTTGTTTCACCGTAGCCCACGGCGATGAGTGCGTCTTCTCCAACACCCTTGTCCACCAAGTACTGGCGGACCGACTCTGCTCGAGCCTGGCTCAACGCCAGGTTGGCGTCTTCGGCGCCTCGCACGTCGGTGTAGCCCTGGACCTCGAGTTCGACATCTGGGCTGGCGAGCAGCACTTCAGCTGCTGCATCCAGTGTTCCGAAGCTCACGTCGAGAATCGTTGCCGAACTCGTTGCGAATTGAATCGGATCGAGGCTGACGAGGTTGTTGAGTTCTTCAGCCACGGCAGGTCGCACCGTCAGCTGGTCGATGACCTCGGTCACACCCGGGACTGCTGCCGCTGCGGCAAGCGCTGCCGCACGGTCGGCCTCAGAAGCCACGACGCCGGTCACGGTTGCGACCGTTCCGGTCACGCTTGCGTCAGCATCGGCGACACCTGCCTCACCAAGTGCGGTGATGACGTCGGGCTGAAGGATGCGGAGCCGATCGATTACCTCAGTGACCCCGGTGACCGCACCAGCAGCCTCCAGAGCGCTGGCTCGTTCGCCTTCGTTACCGACAACTCCAATGGCTGTTGCGACGGTTCCTTCAACTGATGGTTCTGCGTCGCCAACTCCAGCTGCAACGAGTGCGGCCTGTACGTCTGGTTGCAGCACAACGAGACGATTGTCGACGGAAATGATTCCGGGAACCTCAGCGGCTGCTTGTTCAGCAGATTCGGACTCGCCGGCGTTGCCGACGAAGCCTTCGAGAATCGCTGTTTCGTCGTCGGCGAAGCCGCTGATGCCGAACGCACCCACAGCCGCCGCAACGTCAGGCGTCAAATCCAGGGCAGCGGGAATGGTCGTTTCGACCGGAGCCTCTGTTGTGGTCGGAGCTTCGTCGACGACTGCTTCTTCCTCGATGACGGGCTCGTCGTCGTCGTCGGCCTCGGCCGTAACGGGAACGACTTCGGCAAGCGGCGACTCATCGTCACCACCGCGCCAGGCACTCCAACCGAACAGCAGCAACATGGCGGCGAGGACAGCGAGGCCAGCGGCCAGCACCTGGTCGTCCTCGTCGACATCCCATTCTGGAATCAGTTTGTTGTCGACAACAGCGGTTCCTGCGCCGCCACCTCCACCAGCCTGCGATGCGCCGCCAACAGCGGCCGCGCCAGCGGCACCTGTTCCGGCCGCAGTTGCTGGTACGACACCTTCTTCCTCATCATCACGATTCGGTACACCGTTCTCGGGCATGCGTCGGCCTCCTTGTGGCTCCACGAAGGCTAGGACGTCCGAAGTGGTCGCGCAGTCGCGGAAAATTCACCAGATATCACGGAAAGTTGGAACACTTTTGTGAGTCTTGGTCGAAAGTCTGCAACACTGCGGAAATCGCCGTTTCTCGGTGATGACTCGCATTCTGTATCACCCCTTCTAGGGAGGTCCCGTGGAGATTTCTGTCGAGGTAAACGGCGTCACTCACTCCAGTGACGTCGAGCCGCGCACCTTGCTCGTTCACTATGTCCGCGAGGCCGTTGGCCTCACCGGCACCAACATTGGCTGTGACACCTCTTCATGTGGGGCTTGCACGCTTCACGTGAACGGTGAGGCAGTCAAGAGTTGCACCATGCTTGCGGTGCAAGCTGATGGTCAGTCGGTCACAACGATCGAGGGTCTCGCTCCGTCAGACGACGAGATGCACCCGATGCAAACAGCCTTCATGGAGTGCCACGCTCTCCAGTGTGGTTATTGCACCCCGGGCATGGTCATGGCGTCTGTTTCGCTGCTCGACGAGAATCCCTCGCCGACTGAAGCCGAAGTCCGTGAAGGGCTCGAGGGCAACCTCTGCCGCTGCACCGGCTACCACAACATCGTCAAGGCAGTGCTCAGTGCATCCGGGGGTGGCAAGTGATCCCCGTCGCATTTGACTACGTACGAGCAACCTCAGCCGACGAAGCCATCGCCGCACTCGCCGAGCATGGTGATGAAGCAAAGCTGATGGCAGGCGGGCATTCCCTCCTTCCGATGATGAAGCTTCGTCTGGCCTATCCCTCTGTCGTCGTCGACATTGGACGCCTCGACGATCTTTCCTACGTCAACGACGCTGGTGACTATCTCGCCATCGGTGCGCTCACCAAGCACCGCATGATCGAGACCAGCGACTTGGTCAAAGAGCATGCGCCGCTGCTGGCTCATGCGACTGGCCAGGTCGGAGACCCCCAGGTCCGTCACCGCGGGACCATCGGTGGCTCCCTTGTCCACGCAGACACCGCGGCCGATCACCCTTCAGCGCTCCTCGCACTTGGCGGGTCGGTCATGGTCAAGGGTCCGAACGGCGAGCGCGAGATCGCGGGAACCGATCTGTTCGCAGGTTTTCTCGAGTCGAGCCTCGAGCCGACCGAGATGGTGACCGAGGTCCGCATCCCGAAGCACACCGGGGCCGGATGGTCGTTCCAGAAATTCAATCGTCGTGCCCAGGACTGGGCAATCGTCGGTGCATCCATTCAGCAGGTTGAAGGCGGTGCACGCGTGGCGCTGGTCAACATGCATCCGACGCCGACCCGCTCAGCTGCGGTCGAAGAGGCAATCAGCGGAGGCGGCGGTGCCGCTGCCGCTGAGCAGGCCCATGTCGGCATGGAGCCGTCGAGTGACCTCAACGCAAGCGTTGAATTCCGTCAGCATCTGGCACGTGTCCTTGTCGGACGTGGCCTGAACGAAGCCGGAATCTGAGCCGAGTTGGCTCTCAAAACTGAAATGCAGCAGATCGTTTCGCTGCTTCCGTCCGCGACCGAGGTGCTTTGGTACCTCGGTCTCGGCGATTTTGTGGTCGGTGTGACGTTTGAGTGCAATGAGCCTGCAGTCGCAAGCTCGTTGCCTCACGTGACCGACACGATCATCCCGAGCGGGGCCACGCCTGCTGAGATCGACACGATCATCAAAGAGGCGATGGCGTCGGGCCGAGAGTTGTACACGCTGGATCGGGAGTTGCTGGTGCGCCTCAACCCCGACCTGATCGTGAGCCAGGATCTCTGTCGGGTGTGTGCACTCCCCGCTGGCGACGTGAACGATGCGGTTGCCAGCCTTGGGTGCCGCGCCGAGGTGTTCAGCTATGACCCGATGACCCTCGACGGGGTGATCGATCAGATGGAGATGATGGGACGGGCTGCGGGTGCAGACGACAGTGCCTTCCGTAAAGTTCAAGATCTTCGGGATCGGCTCGCAGCGCTCCGTGCTGATCAACCGGCCGAACGCCCTCGGGTCCTGTTGCTGGAGTGGCCCGATCCGCCGTTTACCCCAGGTCATTGGATTCCTGACCAGATCGAGGCTGCAGGCGGCGAGGCGCTCCTCGCGCACCCTGGCGGGCGATCGTCCCAAACCACATGGGAAGAAATCGCTGACTGCGGCGCCGATGTCCTGATCGTTGCCCCGTGTGGATTCGATGAGGCGGCAGCTCACCAGCAGTTGCAAGAGGTGCTTGCCCGACCCGAGTTGGCTGACCTTCCCGCCGTGCGTTCTGGTAGGGCCTATGCGATCGACGCTGATGCATACATTGTTCGCCCTGGTCCTCGGCTGGTGGATGGCATTGAAGTCCTTCGTGATCTGATCCGCACGTAGACTCACTTCATGCGCGAAATCCTCTCCGATCTCGATCGTTGGCAACGCCAAGGCAAACGAGTTGCGCTGGCTCGAGTCGTTGACGTGGAGGGCTCCGGCCCTCGGCTTCCTGGCGCGGCGATGGCGGTCAATGAGGACGGTGAAGTCGCGGGATCAGTGAGCGGAGGCTGCGTCGAGGGAGCGGTCGTTCACGAAGCGCTCGAATGCCTGGAGAACAATGCTCGCAAGCTCGTGACCTTCGGGTACAGCGACGATGAGGCCTTCGCCGTCGGACTGACTTGTGGCGGCACCATTCATCTGTTCCTCGAACCACTCGATTGGTAGCCGTGAGCGACTCGTCTGATCAAGAATCGATCTTTGCCACCGTCAAGCGGCTCATCGTCGCCGAAGCACCAGCTGCGCTTGCGACCATCATCGATGGAGGCAACGAGGCCAGTCCGAACGGGGCCAAGTTGCTCGTGCAGCCTGATGCGCCCACGATGGGATCGCTTGGGCACGACGACCTCGATCGCGTGGTTATTCGTGATGCGCTCGGTGAGCTGGCCTCAGGAACATCCGGGGTTCGCCACTACGGAGCGACCGGTGAAGCTCGCCAGGACGACCTCTCGATCTTTATCGAGTCGTTCGCTCCACCGCCCCAAATGCTCATCTTCGGAGCCGTCGACTTCACTGCCGCGCTTTCTCGTGTGGCGAAGGTGCTTGGGTATCGCGTCACCGTTTGTGATGCTCGGCCCGTATTCGCAACTCGACAGCGGTTCCCCCACGCCGACGATGTCGTCGTCGATTGGCCCCATCGGCTGCTGGACAACGTCGGGAAAGACCTGAGCCAGCGAGACGTCATTTGTGTGTTGACACACGACCCGAAGTTCGACGTACCGGCAGTGATCTCGGCGTTGCAGACCGAGGCGGGGTACATCGGCGCCATGGGTTCTCGACGCACAACTGATGATCGGAATCGTCGCCTGTTGGAAGAAGGTGTCGATGCTGCCGACTTGGATCGGATCATGGCACCGATCGGACTCGATCTTGGCGGCCGGACGCCTGAAGAGACCGCGATTTCGATCTGCGCAGAGATCATTGCCATGCGGGCGGGTCGTTTGGCCCCGTCGCTGCGTGATGCCGACGGCGACATTCATCGTTGATCTGACCAAAAGCGTCGTCTCATTGCGGCATCCCCAACACAAGGTGTTTTCGTCGCTACGAGCTGGAATTCTTGACTTCTGTCGGCTGCCGCCGATGGAGAGCCGTTATGTCGGAACGTCGTCGCCCTGGGCCGATGCATGTCTGGCGCCGCCTTCGCTTGTCGCAGAAGGTGGGGTTGGCCGTGCTCGCGTCTTGTATCCCACTTGTCGTGCTTGGCGTGCAGGTGGCAAACATCGCGTCCGGACTTCTTCAAGATCAGGTGCTCAACAACGTCGGCCTGGCTGGCCAAGTTGAAGCGGAACGGATCGGGACAGCGGTTGATCGGGCATCGTTCGGCATGCAGTCCATCAGCGGTGATAGCCGGTTCCAAGACCTCGTTGCCCAACAATCCCAACAAGGGGCCGAAGCCGCGGTCAACGCAGGCTTCCAGGAATATCTCGACATCGTGGTTGGCCGGTTCGAGTCAGACGGACTCGTCGGTCTAGAGATTCGAACCAATGCGGGCACCGAGATTCGTGCCGTCAACACCGGTGTGGTGAGCGCGGAAACCTCGGGGCAGCTTCTGCAAATGGGCGATATCAACTCCAAGGTCGGCTCTGTCTTTACTGACGCAAATGGCCGGCCGAAGCTTCCAATCTTCGAAAGATTTCGCCCTGGCGGAGGTGGCATTGGCGTCACCATCGTGAGCGAGTGGGACGTGCAAACACTGTTGCGCGGCGGTGTTGACCTTGGATCTCTCGGTAGCTCGGCCAAGACGATGGTCCTGCAACCCAATCCCGACGGCACGAACCTCGTGATCGCTCGTACCGACTCTGCAATCGTTGGCCAGGCGATCACGATCGACACCAACCCTGTGCTCAACCAACCCTCTCGTGTCGTCGAGACTGACGATCAATTCGGTACCGAGGTTGTGCAAGCGTCCGCTCGCACTGACGTCGAACCAGCGTGGATCTCGGTCGTGGAAGTTGATCAATCCGACGTCTACCAGGATCTTGGTCGGGTTCGCCTTGCGGTCATCACCGTCTTTGTCGCAGCCGGAATGGTGATTCTCATCGTCGTCGGAATCGCCCTTCGTGGCTTTGCGAGACGACTTGCTCGAATGACGAACCTGGCAGAAGCGGTCGCCAACGGCGACCTTACGGTTCGGACCGGAGATGATCGTCTCGACGAACTCGGCCGTCTCTCGATGGCTTTCGACGACATGACACAGGCGCTTGCTGAGGACATTGCCCGTCGAGAGCGTGTGGAAGCCCAGCTTGCCTACCAGGCAACCCACGACAGCCTCACCGGACTTCCCAACCGCCATCAGCTCATCGAAGAGCTCGACCAAGTCCTGATGGAGTCAACCGAGCTGCTTTCGGTGCTCTTTGTCGACCTTGATGGATTCAAGGAAGTCAACGATCGTCATGGCCACGGCGCAGGGGACGAGCTCCTGATCCGCGTGGCAGAGCGTCTTCGAGACGTTCTGCGTCCAACTGACTTCCTGGCTCGACTTGGCGGTGACGAGTTCGTCATCGTCTTGCGAGGGCTCGGTTTGATGGAAGCAGAACGACTCGCCGGACGAGTTGTGGCGAGCCTTGAGCTGCCGTTCATCGTCACCGGCGTCGAAGTTGGCATCAGCGCATCAATTGGTGTTTCTTCTGCGGCCGATGAGCGGTCCTCTGAGCGCCTGATCAAGGAAGCCGACATCGCCATGTACCGGGCCAAGGCCATGGGCAAAGGTCGGGCCGTTCGGGTCACCGAAGAATCCTTGGAAGCCGTCGAACAGCGAGTCTCGATCCTCTCGGAGCTTCGCGAAGCAGTCAACAATGGCGATCTTCAGCTCATGTTGTGGCCGGTCGGCAACCTGAAGACCGGACAGCTCACTGGTATGGAAGCCACCGTGCGCTGGCATCACCCTGAGCGAGGCATCATCCCGCCAGCAGAGTTTCTCCCCATGGCGGTCAACTCAGGCTTCGCGAGCCAGATTGACGAGTGGGTCATCGCCCGTGCTGTGCAGCTTGTGGCGGGCTGGCGAGACGAAGGTCTTCCCGTTGAAGATCTCGAGATGGCGATCAACCTCACGACCGAGATGTTCTTGGACCCTCGCAGTCGACAGATCCTCACCGAGGAAATCAGTCGTCACAGCTTGCGGTCCTCGAATTTCCGAGTCGAAGTGCCCGAGACCGTCCTGCGAAGTGATGGTGCGCTGCTGAAAGACGTATTCAACACCTATCGGGCGATCGGCATGCCGGTCACACTTGACCGTTTCGGTTCGGACTACTCGAGCCTGGATCGTCTGCCCCGGTTTGCGATCGACGCAGTCAAGATCGACCTCGCGCTCATTGCCGATCTCGGCAACCGACTGTCGAGCCGAGCACTTGTCGGATCATTGATCACTCTGGCCCAAACGGCAGGACTCCGCATCGCGGCCGCCGGAGTCGACGATGGCCTGCTCCGTCAGGAACTTGTGGAGCTCGGTTGCAACAGCGGTCAAGGCATGTGGCTTTCGCCAGCCGTTGACCAATACGGAATGGCCGATCTCATCGCAGCCCGCCGTCTCGTCGACGCAGTCTGAGAGATCCGACCGAACGAGCCTCCTGGGGGCGTAGGGTCGAGCGGTGACCGTTGCCGGAATTGTGCTCGCTGGTGGAGCGGGTTCGCGCTTCGAAGGACCAACCCACAAACTCCTTGCAGAGATTGACGGAATACCAGTTGTCGTACGCGCTGTGCGCGCCGCGCTCGATGCAGGATTCAACGATCTGTATGTCGTGCAGGGAGCCATCGAACTCAGCACTATTCTGCCGGCCGGAATCACCTTGCTCACGGCCCAGGACTGGGCCGAAGGGCAGTCCAGAACCCTGCAGTGTGGCATCGAACGGGCACGTGCTGATGGGCACAACTCCGTCGTGGTCGGCCTAGGGGACCAGCCCATGGTTCCGAGTCGAACATGGCGAACAGTCGGCGCAGCGCGAGGACCAATTGTCATCGCATCGTTCGACGGCGAACGCCGCCCACCGGTGAAGCTCGAATCTGAGGTATGGGACTTCTTGCCCACCGAGGGTGATCTGGGAGCCCGCGACTTGATTCGAGGGCGCCCCGATCTCGTTTCGGCGGTAGCGTGCTCGGGCAATCCCGCCGATATTGACACCATGAAGGATCTGGACCAATGGAGCTGAGCAACGAGTTCATCATCGAGCGCCCCATCGAAGAAACCTGGGCGATTCTGAACGACCTGGAGTTCATCGCTCCGTGTATGCCAGGGGCCCAGCTTCAGGAGATCGAAGGCGACGAATATCGAGGCATCGTCAAGATCAAAGTTGGCCCGATCACCGCGCAGTACAAGGGCAAGGCATCATTCATCGAGCAGAACGCGACCGACAAGATCGCCCGTCTGAAAGCAGAGGGACGTGACCCCCGTCAGGGCAACGCCAACGCGATGGTGACCGCCAAGATGGTTGCAGCCTCGGACAACTCGACCACGGTGAACATTCACACTGATCTCGGACTGAGCGGCAAGATTGCGAGCTTTGGCCGCGGCGCGATTGAAGACGTCTCGAAGAAGATCCTGGGCCAGTTCACCGACAATCTCCGCGAGAAGCTGGCCGAAGGCGCCACGCCCGTTGCCGACGCGACAACAGATGCGGCCGCTCCGGCTGCAGAGGCTGCTGCTGCGGCTCCCACTGTCGGCGCGGCCGCTGTCGGTGCCGCTGCCGCTGAGGCCGCTGCCGCGGTGAACACCGGAGCTTCCGAGGCTGCTCCGGCTGCAGAGACCGCTGCTCCCGAGCAGCCAAAGGTCCGTAAGATCGATTCA
This sequence comes from uncultured Acidimicrobiales bacterium, assembly GCA_937930695.1. Taxonomy (GTDB): domain Bacteria; phylum Actinomycetota; class Acidimicrobiia; order Acidimicrobiales; family SZUA-35; genus CALEWY01. The sequence goes on from CALHCB010000055.1 coordinate 8,755, forward strand.
CCCGAGCCGGAGCCCGTCGATCTCCTTTCGGTCACCACTGGGGACTCAACCGTCAAGAAGGTCGCACCTCTCGTCGTCGGCGGCGCTCTGCTGCTCCTGATCCTGCGGTGGCTTGCCGGAGGCAAGGCGTCGGAGTGACCCCAACGCTTGTTGGATCTTCCGCAGGGCTTCTGCGGGCACGGCGCTGAAGTTAATGGATCTCACTGATCACGAGATGGTGACGAGGCTCATCGGTCGGCGACCGATGGGAACGTTCACTGTCGCGGTACGCCGGGAAGACTCAAGTCCTGTCGTCATCGAGAACGCACCGTTTCTCGATGACGGTCGGCCCATGCCGACTCGGTACTGGCTCGCCGATCGAGCGCTCAATCGAGCGATCGGGCGACTCGAATCCACCGGGGCAATCGACGCGATCGAGGCCTCACTCGGACTTGATGCGATCGCCGTCGTGCATCGTCGCTATGAACGTGAGCGAGATGCCTTGGTGCCATCCGAGCACAGTGGTCCGCGGCCAAGCGGTGGTGTCGGGGGAACTCGGATTGGCGTGAAGTGCCTGCATGCGCACTATGCGAACTTTCTGGCGACCGGTGATGACGTCGTTGGTTCCTGGGTTCATGAGCAGCTGGAGAATTCCGGGACGCAGTTCGATCCCGCCGTACCCGGTGTCGCCAGCGAGGAGAAGGAATGAGCGAGATCGTGCAGGCGGTCATCGACCTTGGATCGACCTCGTCTCGGCTGCTCATCGGCACTGCCGGCGCCGTGCTCCACCGAGAACAGATCGTCACCCAAATGGGCACCGGGATCGATGCCACTGCAGCCATCAGCGATGAAGCACTTGAACGAGTCGACGCAGCGTTGGCTCATTTCGCCCAGGAGTTGTCTCGATTCGAGGTGGCGGCAACACGAGTGGTGGCCACAGCCGCAGCCCGCGAGGTCCGGGACACGTCAGGACTGCGGCTCATGGTGGAGCGGACCACGGGTGCACAACTTGAGATCCTCAGCGGTGAGGACGAAGGTCGGTTCGCCTTTCTCGGAGCCGTGGCGCGAGAAGAACCCGGCTCGCTCGTCGTGGTCGACATCGGAGGACGGTCCACAGAGGTCATCGTTGGATCACTAGGTGATGGCGTGCTCGGGTCGATCTCGTTGCCCACTGGCGCCTCCCGCCTCACTGAGGAGTTCATCGAACAAGATCCACCGGCGCCCGCGGAACTCGCGGGTGCATTGTCTGTTGCCGGGTTGCATCTCGATGACGTGGCTCGTGAACTTCCCCAAGCCGCGACGGTGCTCCAATCAGGAACGGTGATTGGTGTGGGCGGCACGATCACGACCGCGGTTGCGGTCGAGCTCGGACTCCTGACCTACGACGCCGACGTCGTCGATGGATTTCTTCTCTCCAAGGAAGCCGCAGAGGATGTGTTTCGGACGCTGGCCACCGAAAATCACGCCGACCGAGCTCACAATCCCGGCTTGCATCCCGATCGAGTTGGCGTGATTGTCGGTGGTATGTGCATGCTCGTCGGTCTGATGCGACGGTTCGGGATAGACGAAATCAAGGTCTCGGAGCGAGACCTGCTCGATGGTGTTCTCCAAGAGATGACGCAATCGTGAGCACGACCCTTATCGGCAAGCGAATCGTGTTGCGGCCGCTGCGAGCCGACGACTTCGATCAATGGCGTGACATCCGACGGGCGAACTTGGCCTGGTTGACGAAATGGGAGCCGAAGCGTCCGGCGCACGGGCCAGATGTGGTCAACGATCGTGGAGCGTTCACGCTTCGATGTCACTCCCGCGATCGCGAGTGGCAAATTGGTGTTGGCTACGGATTCGGCGTGTTCGTCGGCGGCCAATTTGGTGGTGAAATCAACCTGAACAACGTGCAGCGTGGGCCGTTTCAGAATGCCTATCTCGGCTACTGGATCGATGAGAGCCTCGCCGGCAACAGCTATACGCCTGAGGGTGTTGTGCTGGTGCTGCGCTACGCCTTCGAGCAACTGGGGCTCCACCGTGTGCAGATCTCGATTGTTCCGCGAAACGCAGCGTCACGTCGCGTCGTCGAGAAGCTCGATGTTCGCTCAGAAGGTCTCGCAGAGCGGTATCTGGAGATTAACGGCGAGTGGGAAGACCACATTCGGTTCGCAATGACGGCTGAAGAGTGGTCGGCCAGGCGGACCGAGCTGATCGCGGCCTGGCTCTAGTCAAAGCAGTGAACCAGAACCGCTCCGGTCCCAGCTGACCGAAGCGGTCCTTGTGCGCACGTCTAAGACTTGGTCGTGATCTTGGCCTTGAGCGCGGCCAGGAGCTCCCGGAACGCCGGCTGGCGAGCGGACCATGCTTGAGGGCCGAGCTCCATGTTGACCGCAGCGCGCTGTGTCGTCACCGCGGTGATTTCCGCCATGGTCTGCTTGGTCCGCAGCACCAGTTCCTTCGGAACGTTGGCGGTGCGTGCAGCCATCTCTTGGCAGGCATCGAGAAGCTGGTCATCCGGCACGCACCGGTACGCCAGTCCGACTCGCTCAGCTTCTTTGCCGTCCATGACCTCAGAGAACAGCACCGCTGCTGCTGCTGGTTGAGGTCCCGTGATGTTCTGGAACATCCACGTATGTCCGCCACCAGGATGTATGCCGATCTGAAGGAAGCGGTCGTCGAATCGTGCCGACTCGCCAGCCATCCGTACATCGCAGATCAGCGCGAGGTTCATTCCGGCACCGACCGCGGCACCATTCACTGCTGCAATGGTCGGAAGTGGGCTGCGACCCACGCGGAGAAACCCTTCGTAGATCGCAAGAAGGCCCTCTTCTTCGGAATCGCCGAGATGCGTGAGGTCAGCACCGGCGCAGAACGCTGGGGCTGCACCGGTCACGATCAGGGCCTTGACGTCGGGATTGGCCTCGACGCTGTCCAGGACGTCGCCAACTTCGGCACACATGTCGAGCGTGACGGCATTTCGCCGATCAGGGTCGTTCAGGGTGACAGTGGCAACGGATTCGGTGATGTCGAGATTGACGAGACTCATCGCAGAAGTCTCTCACCGTTGTGCCCGGCATTACGAACTCCCGAGTCACCTCGCGACTCAAAGGAGCATGACGTGCAAGCTGTCCAGCTTCAGGCCCGTAGATCGATGCGAGAGGAACTGACTGCGTCCACGGTCTCACGTGACCGTGGGAGGGCTGAGTCTTGCGAACCATGGATGGCGCTCAGCACTGCGTGGCCGATTTCCCGCAAGGTCGACGCCAACGAATCAGTGTGGCGATCGTCATCGGGAAGGTCCTGGCTGAAGGCCCAAGCCTCAACCGCCGTTTCGAGTTGACCAGCGTGTTCTGCCCGAACGGACACGAAGCGACGCGATTGCTCGAAGTCGACTTCCTTTTCGGTCAGGAAGTGGCACAAAAGCGCGACCTTGACCGGCTCGTCGCTCGATACCGCGATGTCGAGCCACGACGATGACGTTTGCATCATCGGGGCGACCTGATCGGCGAGTGCGGTTGCCTCTGTCCCTGTGGCAAGCGGAATATCGCATCGTGGACACGTCGTGATCCACGGCATGTAGAGCCCGCTGCATTCGGGGCACGCGGGTCCCTGCTGGTCGTGTTGTTCCGAGGTCATATCCATTCATCGGTTGTCGTCACGGACAACTGAAGTAGGCCAAATATGCTGTTTCGATGTCGGCCGCACCGACGGAGGGACTCCGTAGTCAACAGAACAATGCATTCGTTCTTGCCTCGTCGTCGCCGCGCCGGTCCGAATTACTTCGTTCGGTTGGGGTCGATCCGCTCGTGATCGTGGCAGCGATCGACGAGACGCCGATGGCGGATGAATCGGCCCGATCCCTCGTGAGTCGCTTGAGTGAGGCGAAAGCTCTCGCCGGGGCCCACCAGGTCATGGCTGACTGGCCGGCGGATCTCTGTCGTGTTGCCGGGGCACGCGTCCCGGTTCTCGGCGCCGACACGGTCATCGAGCTTGACGGTGAGATCCTTGGCAAGCCTCGAAATGCCGAAGACGCAGAGCGAATGCTCGGGGCGCTCTCAAATCGGACGCACGCCGTCTTGACCGGGGTTGCCATCGTGATCTTGGGCGTCGATGAGCACGGGGGAGAAACCATCGTCGAACGCCGGAGTGCAGTGGCAACCACCGCCGTCGACTTCGGCCCTCTGACCGCTGCAGACATCGAGGCCTACATCGTCTCGGGCGAATACCAAGGCAAGGCGGGGGCCTACGCCATACAAGGTCGCGGCGGTCTTTTCGTGCGCTCGATCCAGGGAACGAACGACAACGTTGTTGGATTGCCGCTTGGCATTGTTGACGCAGTACTGGCCGAGAGTGGCCTTCGGCTGCGAGACTTCGCCTCGTGAGGGTTTCTCGGCGTCCGGAGGGTGAGTCGTTTACGCGATTCGTCGACGTCGCATCGCCCGAGGATGGCAGTGCACAGATCTGGGCATGGATCAAACAAGGCTTGTTCCTGGCCCTCAGCGTCATAGCGCTCTATCTCTTCTCGCCGCAGATTCTCGATGTGATGTCGTCTGCACCGCGCCTACGCACGATCCGCCCCTGGTGGTTTGTGGCGATGGCCGTGCTGCAGCTCGCAAGCTTCGCCTGCATGTGGTGGCTGACTCGCCTCGTGCTTCCTTCGGTCAGCTGGTTCGTTGCCGCCACGAGTCAACTTGTTGCCAACGCCGTGAGTCGAGTGGTGCCCGGCGGAGCAGCGGCTGGCGGAGCGACGCTCTATCGGATGCTGTCGGTGTCGGGGGTCAATCAGCGAGAAGCTGGGGGAGCGCTAGCCGCCACCTCAGTGCTCTCTACCGGAGCGCTCTTTGCCATCCCAGCAACCGCGCTTGGACTCGCCCTTCTTGGTGCGCCGATTCCAGAAGATCTTTGGCCTGCTGCGGTTGCCGGTGGGGTCATGTTCCTTGTGCTCTTCGGTGTCGGAGCGGTTGCTGTCGGTTCTGACGCACCGCTCCTCGCCTTTGGTCGAGGTCTGAAACGAGTCGTTGTCTTCCTCTCCAATCGCTTCGGCCGTGAATCTGAGTTTGAGCCAGGCGAGGTGCTCGAGCAGCGCGATCGGCTGGTCGAGGTGGTCGGGAGCAAGTGGCCACGAGCGGTGATGGCCGCGGCAGGAAATTGGGTGTTCGACTATCTGACCCTCGTCGCCGCTCTCTATGCCGTTGGCGCTGATCCCCGGCTCAGCATTGTGTTGCTCGCCTACGCCGGAGCTGCGGTGCTGGCCATGATCCCCATCACTCCCGGCGGACTTGGTTTCGTCGAAGCGGGTCTGATTCCTCTTCTCGTATTGTCCGGAATTTCAGCCCAGAACGCATTGCTCGCCGCCTTGGCCTACCGAGTGTTCTCACTCTGGCTGCCGATCCTGGCTGGGGTTCCGGCCTGGATGGCGTACCGAGCGCGGTATCGAGTGGGCCGTCGTGTCCTCACTGAACCAAAGGAACGGGTATGACCAACTCCCTCATCATCCAGGAAATCTGGCGATTCCCCGTCAAGTCCGTGGGCGGCGAGCAGCTCCGCTCTGCTGCGGTGACCGAGTTTGGTATTGCTGGTGACCGGGGTTGGGGCATCTTCGATGTCGAGACTGGCACGGTGCTCACGGCCCGCCGCAGCCCCGAGCTTCTGTTTGCCCAGGCGAAACTTCAATCAGACGGCGGGGTGCTTGTGACACTTCCTGACGGAACCGAAACGGCCGACGATGCAGCACTGTCTGCATGGCTGGACCGCTCAGTCGAGCTCCGTCGAGCGGGCGACGAAGGCGGCACCTATGAGGTTCCGCTTGACTTCGAGAACGATGAGAACTGGGTTTCGTGGCAGGGCCCGGCAGGGGCATGGCACGACTCAGCCCGATCCCGTCTCTCTCTTATTACGCAGAGCTCCCTGCGGGACTGGGACCATCTGCGTTTCCGTACCAACCTGATCCTGAGTGGTTCAGGGGAGGACGAGTTGGTCGGATCAACCATCTCAGTCGGCGAGGATGTTGAGCTCGAGGTAACCAAGCAGATCGACCGTTGTGTGATGGTCACTCGTCCTCAGCCCGGATTGGAGCGAGACCTCGACGTGCTTCGGACCATCAACAAGGAGCGAGAGTCGTTGCTGGCGATCGGTGCGACCGTGGCCGCCAGCGGCACAATTTCTGAGGGTGACGTCGTCGCTGCCACCTGAGTGGGTCAATCGACCAGCACGTCATCACGATCTCTGTCGAGCTCACGCTGCCCCTCGGCGCATGAATCGAGGATCGGGCAGAAGCGACACATGCCACTTGCCTGCTTCGTCGGCTCCCGCTTTTGGACTGTCAGCTCCACATATTTGGCAACGGCATCGACAACTCGTTTGGCCGTGGACCACAACATGTCTTCGGTGACCGCCTCGGAGCGAGGCTCGCCAGCGTCGAGGTAGTAGCTCACCAATAGGCGAGGCGGAACGCCAAGTTTGAGGGTCTCCAGCAGGGCGTAGAAACGCAGGTCGCTGGTGTGGCTCCCGTGAGGGCGTCCGGTCTTCAGATCGATGAGGACCCGGCCCGCTTCGTTGCCCCGAGGACGACCCAAGGTGAGATCGACCACTCCGCGCAGCGAAATTCTGTCGTCGCAGAACTCCGCTCTGACTCGCGACTCAGCGACCGGCACCCATGTGCGTTGAAGCGGAGGAAAGGTCTCGAAGAAGTTCGCCACGAGATCGTTCACTTGTCCAACGAGATCGGCTCGTTCGCCTTCGGTGAGTTGTTGGATGAACGGACTGATGCTCTTGTCGTCGTTTTCGAGCCTTGCCATCGCGTCGTTGACGAGATCAAGCGGTGTTGGGTTGCCACGTCGCGCCACCATGAGCTCGATGGCCTTGTGGGCGACTGTGCCCCTGGCGATGGGGATCTTCCACTCGAACTCAGCTTCTTCTTCCGCCAGGAACCGGCTTTCGCATCCGTGAATCATGCTGATCTTGTGCTTTGACATGAACAGCGGGGTTTCCTCTACATCCTCCAGCAGGGGTTCGAGCGAAGTGTTCAGTTCATGCCGCAGGTGATCGCGGAGGTCGTCGCGAAAGGAGGGTCGATCGGTCGTTCCGAGCTCGTCGAGAATCTGTTGTTGAGCAGGGTTGAGACGAGGCTTCGACGGGACGGCGTTTGCTGGTTGGTCGGTCATGTTGCTTGACGATCTGCTGCTTGGTCGACCAACCAGGAGAAGAGGGGGTCGTGGCTTCCGTTGGGCATGCGCTCGGGGTGCCACTGGACCGCAATCAGCGCGTGCTCGACATGCTCGACGACCTCAACCACTCCGTCCGCGGTACGGCCGGTAACGGTGAGCCCGTCGCCGAGCTGATCAACGGCCTGATGATGGAGCGAGTTCGCCTCGGTTGTGTTGCTGCCAAAGATCTTGGCGATCGACGACCCGGACTCGAATTGGACGAGATGGCGTCGGGCCAGCATTTCCTCTGCATTGTGAACCGGATCCGGTCCGGTCTCGCGACCTCGATGTTCAACGCTGGTGTCCCACATGTGCTGGTGGAGTGAGCCGCCAAGCGCAACATTGATGAGCTGGATTCCGCGACAGACACCCAACACGGGGATCCCGATCTCGAGGGCGGCCTGCAAGAGGTGCTGATCGCTCTCATCTGCCGCTGGGTTCGTCGACACCGCCCCTGCCGCTGAGGCCGAGTACTGGGCAGGGTCGATGTCGTCGCCGCCGCTCAGCAGCAGGGCATCGAAGCGCTGGAGGGTCTCTCGGGCGCCAGCCTCGTCAACGAAGCCGACGAGGGCTCCGATTCCACCGGCTCGCTCGATCCCGTCGAGGTACTCAGGATCGATCGTGTACAGATCGTTCTCGGGATGCACGAATGTGGGGAGCGAACGGCGCCAAGGTGTGACGGCAACAAGGGGCTTCACGGCTCAACACTATCGCTGGGAGCCATGGGCGGCGGAGGACCGAATCTGGGGCGACCGAGCGGTGAGTCCTTCGATGTCATACCTGATCTCTATTGTCGTGAGCGTGGAGATTCGGGCATGAGTTCAGTGGAGTTTGCGCAGGCGGCACGTTCGCTTGGCGCAGCCACGAGAGCCGCAGGCTTCGACGTCCCCGCCTTTCGCAGCCCGCCGCGCCAGCCGGGGCTCAATCGATCATTGCGTCGTCGCCCTGATGGTTCGTGCATCATCTCCGTTCGGATCGCCGACCGGCCCCTGGCGGCCACCATCGCCGACATGATCGATGGAGTCGTTGCTGCCAATGACCTGCAAGGCTCTGAGGCTGCTCGGCTCAGAGACGATCTTTGGGCCGTCACCACGCACCTGCTCGGGTCTGAGGGCGTTGAGGAGCCTGAGCGCCTCGCGGCCTGACACGCCTCGGTGAACAAGCAGTTGCCTCATGCTCGAGATCAGCCAAGCAGTTGTCTCGATGGGTTCGGTGGGCCACAATCTCAAACAGTGTTCACCATCGACCCAACGTGGAGAAGTGACAGAGCGTTCAGGATCGATCTCCTCTCGGCCTTCGGGCGAGGTGACGCATCGTGCCGCGGTTAGTTCACGCGGAACAGCGTGTGCCCGAGCCGCAGCGCGGTCGCACGCTCAATGTCCGGTTTGCGATCCGAATCGTCGTCTACTTGATCATCTGCTTGCTGCTGGTGCTCGTGATCGTCCGGACGATCCGCGGCCTCTGATTGGCCATTCAGTTGAGCTGCCGACGGAGTGCGGCACTCGCCAATCCGAGGAGGCTCAGGGCATAGCCAGCCAGAACAGCGACTTCAGTTCCGATGCCGCTGAGACTTTCCCGATCGAAGATGAGGTCCTTCCATCCTTCGAGGGCCCAATGATGAGGTGTGAGTCGGCTCACGGTCAGGAGGAAGTCCGGGAAGACCTCTGTCGGCACCATGCAGCCGCCGAGCGCCGCCAGGATCAAGGCAAGCGGTGGACCGATCGAATTGACCTGGTCTTCACTGGGGAACAGAGCTCCGACGAGCACCCCTGCGCCGCTTCCGACCAATGCGAACAAGATCAGCAGCACCACTGAGCCAAATGGATCGCCCCAATTGACGTCGAACGCCAACGCTCCGACGAGATAGATCAGCAGCGATTGGACGAGGGCGAGAACGAACCAGCTTCCCGCAAGACCGATCGTGATCGCTCCTACGCCTGCCGGGGTCGAGAGCGCTCGTCGGAGCACACCAGAGCGTCTGGCCCGAACGATGATCCCACCAGCGGTGAGGGCGGTGATGAAGGTGAACAGCACCAGGTTCTGCGCCGCGGTCAACGAGAAAGGCGACTGAGCAATGAAGCGGTTCTCGCCAATGTCGCGCACGTCGACGACAGGCTGTGGCGATCCAGGCGGAAGTACGAGGCGATCGATGGCCCGTTGCGCAATGGCACGGGCTGCGAGGGAGCCGTCCGATGACTCATTGCCGATGAACGTCCATGAGCCGTCGGCTTCAGCGACGATCGCCGCTTCGGCATCGAAGCGCCGCAATTGGGATCGTGCCGCTTCCTCATCGGGCTCCCGTGATCCGACGATGCCATCCAGAGCGTTGAGCTCCGACACGAGGCGATCGGTCTCCGTGGACGGGTCACCGACGACAAGAATCTCGGTCTCGGTTGCGCCGCCAAAGGTCGTTCCGATGATGACCATGATGGCGATGGGGAGGACGATCATGAAGAAGATTGAGGTTCGGTCTCGGGCTTGTTGCTTCAAAGCAGCAAGCGTGAACGCAGAGATCGACCTCATATCTGCACCGATCGCTTGGAGAGCTGGAGGCCGACGCCGCCGAACACGAGACCAAAGACCACGAGCCCCACAAGTGTTGGGAAGAGGTCACGAATGCCTGCGTTGTCAGCGTTGAGGGCGGAAAACCCCTGGAGCGACAAGCCGTTGGGTGAGAATCGAGAAAGAGTTCGAAGCGTCGCTGGAGTGTCAGTGGGGGGAACGAATGCTCCGCCGATAAGGGCCAACATGAAGCCGACAACCGACTGAGCGCTCTCTGCCTGCTGGGGAGTCCGCGTCAGTCCGCCGATGAACAGGCTGACACCTCCGATGGCCGCAACCGTTCCGATGATCATCAATATGACGCCTGCGGGAGACCCCCATGTCGCGCCGAATGCCGCAGTCGTGATGATCCATACGACGACGAACCCGAGGGCACCGAGGGTCGCCGCGGCCAATACCTTGCCGCTGAGGATCGATCCGACGTTGGTCGGACCGGACAACATCCGGGGAAGTGTGGAGTTGTCGCGGTCTTCGAGCATCGATCTCGCTGCGGTCCCGACGGTGAAGAAGAGCAGCAGTCCGGCCATTGATGCGCCGTAGTACGCCATGACATTCAGGGGTCGTCCGCCCAGGGGTGCGGTGGCCAGCGGTGTGGGCTCGGTGAGCCCTGTCTGGAGTGAACCACCGATGCTGTACCCGATGGACTCGCCGACCTGGGCGGAGATCGGACGATCTGGCGACTTCAGAACGAGGATCTCGCCGGTTGCTCCTACCACGATGGCAGCCCCGATCGTGCCGTCGTCGATCTGTTCTTCTGCCAGAGCTTCTGAGCCCACCACGGTGAAGACAATGGAGCCTTCCTGCTCGTCGCTTGCTTGCTCATCGAACGACACAAGTTCGTCAGTCACTCCAGCGCTCAATGCGCTGCCTCCCGCATCCACAATCCCGATGTCGAACGTCGATGCTTCGGTGTTGGACAACATCGTTCCAAACACCACCGCAAGACCGAGGGGAGCGAGGAAGGCGGTGACGAGAGCGGAGCGGGATCGAAGTCGTCGTCGGAGTTCTGTTGTTGCAACGGTGAACATGGCGTGAGCGGACAACGCGTTCATCGTCATCAATCCCGGAGGGCTCGTCCAGTGAGCGATAAGAAGACTGCTTCGAGATTTGGTTCTCGTATCTCCACACCCTGCACCTCGCCGTGAGGGCTCAGCGCAGCGAGGGCTGCGACCAGGATCGCCGACGCATCCGAGACGTTGAGCTCGAGGCCCACAGACGTCACGTCGACTGACCGGACGCCATCGAGCGTCATCACCTCGCCAACAGCGATCTCGGTCTGATCGGTGAAGACGCCGGAGACGACGATCCGGTCCTCCTGGCCGACTCGTGACACGAGTTCGCGTTGACTGCCGACGGCGAGCAGGGAACCGTGGTCGAGAATGCCGACACGGTCACAGAGTCGCTCAGCCTCTTCCATGTAGTGGGTGGTATAGATGACGCTGAGCCCGCTCTGGCCCAGGTGTTCCACGCTGTCCAAGATCTGATTGCGGCTCTGCGGGTCGACCCCGACGGTTGGCTCATCCAAGATCAGCAGTGACGGTTCGTGCAGGAGTCCGACGGCAATGTTGGCTCGACGCTTCATGCCGCCCGAGTACTCATCGACTCGGTCGTCTGCGCGATCGCGGAGTCCCACGATCTCCAGCACTTGCTCGATGCGGGCCTTGCGGCGAGCTCCGTCCATGTTCTGGAGGCGTCCGAAGAAGTCGAGATTCTCTCGAGTCGTCAGGTCCTCGTAGAGCGCGATGTCCTGCGGGACCAAACCGATCTGTCCCTTGGCGCCATGCTGGGTCGGGCCGACGGGTTGGCCGCCCACTCTTATGCTGCCGCTGTCGGCCCCCAGGATCCCGGCAATCATGGACATTGTGGTGGTCTTGCCCGAACCGTTCGGCCCGAGCAGCCCGAATGTCTCGCCAGCATCAACGTGGAAGCTGAGTTCGTTCACCGCGGTGCGATCGCCGAACTTCTTCGCAAGGCCTTGTACCTCGAGCACCGTCGAGCTCATGGGCCTGCCTGCCAACACGTTCGGTTCTCATCCTTCACATGCTCGATCGTAGGCGCCATCGGGCACTGGTTCGTCCGTCGATAGACGGATTCGAACATCATCCTTTGGTCGAGGAGACCGATGAGGTAGTGGGCCTGCCAGGCAATTCAAAAGGCGACCAGCGGCAGTGCGGCCACGGCGAGCACCGCTCCGATGATCTGAACCCGCGCCAGACGCTCGCCGAGGAGGAGGAAGGCAAGGACGGCCGTCGAAACGGGATAAAAGGCTCCGAAAACTGAGGCGACAGCAACGGGGCCCCGTTGCAGCGCGACGAGAATCAAGACGTTCGCCACCATCTCGGCCACGCCGCCGAGCACCGCGATACGGCGGACCGATGGAACAGGCAAGACCCGTCGATTGAGCAGGAGTGAGGCTCCAGCGACGACCGGAACGGACACGACTCTGGCGATCACAAGCGGCCACAGGCCAGCTTCGGAGCTTGTCTGTGCCAACGCGAGGTAGAACACACTGAATCCAATACCAGCGACGACTGCGAACCCAATCGTCTGGATCGAGATGGTCCGCTGCGCCCTTTCCTCTCTCGGTTGGGAGGGGCGACGGGCAACGAGCGCCACTGCGACCACCGCCAACGAGAGCCCCATGGCGGTTGTTGCTGTCAACACTTCACCGCGAGCGATACTGACGGTTGCCGGGATGACGGCTCCGATGACTGCGGTCAGCGGGGCGACCACTCCCATCGCTCCCATACTGAGTGCTCGGTAGAAGGCAGCGAATGAGAAGACGCCAGAGACACCAGCGATGCCGCCCGCCACGGCATCGGCCGTTGTGACCGATGTCGAGGAAACGATCAGTGCGAGACCGATTGCAGTCACTCCCGACGCGAACTGGACGAGCGTCGTGACGGGGAGTTCATTGTCGCGTCGAGTCGCAGCCCCACCGGCATAGTCAGCGCCTCCGATGATGAGCGCTGATGCAAGGGCGATGAGCGCCGTCACCGAGCGACCGAAGAAGTGGAGGGTCCACCGACGTTGCTGCGCCAGTTGGATCTGGGTCTGGTTCTCAACGCTCGTTCGCCAGCAACCACTCGTGCATGACGTCGGCAACGAGACGCCAATTTGGGTCGAGCATGACATCGTGGGCGATGGGAACCATTCGAGCGGTCGTTCCGTATGCCGCTGCTGTCTTGGCAACTTGGGCTGGAGAGATGATCGCATCTCGTTCTGCGCCGATAACCAGCATCGGTGTGCGAACTGCCGATGGTTTCGGAAGATTGAGGCCCAACATGTCAACGAACGCTCGAAACGATTCGTCGCCGAGTCGATCGTGGTGTCGTTGCACATCGACGTCGCTCAGCTCATCAGAGAAGAAGTGGCGACGGACGAGTTCGGGCGTCTCGACGAGGGGATAGAGCGAAAGGGTCGCGTTGGAGCGGGCGAATTGCTTCGGATACTGGCGAGCGATCCGCAGTGACGTCGGCCAGACGCCAGATGGCGGAACCGAGGCGAGAAGAGCGCCACCCGGAAGGTGGTGATCTTCCAGGTAATGCTGGACGAGGAACCCACCCATCGAGTGGCCGATCAATACCGGTTCGGACGGTTGGGACTGCACTACGCCATCGATGTCATCGAGATAGTCCTTGGTCGAAGTCCATCGCAAACGATCGGTGCCGTGACTGCCCCCGTGGCCCCGGAGACTGACAGCGGTGGCCGAATAGCCGAGTGTCGCAAAGTGGTCGAGCATGTGCTCTTCCCAGCACCAGGCTCCGTGCCAGGCTCCGTGTACGAATACGAGCGGAGTGCGGTGCTGGGGCTCGGCGGGAGTGCGAGAGACGATTTCGAGCATGATCGAGATCGTACGGGCCAGCGTCACCACCTACGATCAGCCGATGGCTGACGACATCACGTTCTATGACGACATCGAGGGCTATTGCGGTCGATTGAGTGTCGTGGCGGGGGGTGAGGTCGTGCTCCACGTGTCGACGAAGTCTCCCCAGTTCGACGTGGTCGTTGAGCGATGGGGGGCGACTCGTGAGATGGTCTGGTCTGAGACGGGATTCGATGGCGTGTTCACGCCGCCTCCTGCCGATGCCGATGCGCACGGGTGTCATTGGCCAGAAAGCGTCACCGTTCCTGTCGGCGACGACTGGGAATCGGGCTTCTACCTCGTGACGTTGAGGGCCTCAGAAGCCGCCGAAGGGCGAGACGTCGCGCATGCCGGATTCGTCGTCCGTCCTGCCGAACGTCGACAACGAGCCCTACTCGTCCTCGCAACGAACACCTGGAATGCCTACAACACCTGGGGAGGCGCCAGTCTCTACACGGGAGGCAAAGAAGTGTCGTTCCGTCGGCCTTTCGGTCGTGGATTCCTGTGCCGCGATGAGGTCGAACGAGATGATCGGAAGGCTCGGCCGTTCCGTTGGGGCGAGGAACCGGATCCCGACGGTGAGATCTATCAGGCATACCGATTCGAGCAGGGCTATCCAGGGTTTATCGGCTCTTCGGGCTGGTTTACCTTTGAGCGTCGGTTCGTCGAGTGGGCCGAGCAAGAGGGAGTGCACTTCGACTTCGCCATCTCTTCGGACTTGGAAGACGTTCCCGATCTTTGCGACGGGTATGACCTCGTGCTCGGCGTTGGCCACGACGAGTACTGGTCAGGTCCCCAGCGCGACGCAGTCGAGCGACACGTCGAGAACGGCGGAAACTACGCCAGCTTCTCCGGCAACACGATGTTCTGGCAGGTTCGCTTGGCTGAGGGTGGAGGCGATGCCGCCGGAACCATGATCTGTCATAAGTATTCAGCACACGAAACCGATCCGATCATGGCCGAATCGCCGACGGGGATGACCGGGATGTGGGCCGACCCGGTTGTCGGCCGGCCGGAGACCTCTTTTCTGGGCGGAGGGTCCGCGTACGGTCTGTACTACCGATTTGGGCAAGCCATCGCTCGCGGGTCCGGGGCCTTCACGGTCTACCGCGACGATCACTGGCTCCTTGCGGGTACGGGACTGCGCTACGGCGATCTCCTTGGCGCAACTGATGGAGTTGTCGGGTATGAGACGCTCGGTTGCCGTATCCAGTTCGATGAGTATCAATTGCCGATTCGAGCCGGCGGAGACAACACACCCGAAGATTTGGAGATCGTGGCCTTCACGCCCGCTTCGAATCTTGGAGTCGGTGAATACCCGAAGTCGATCTCTGCCCTCAACGATCAAGGCGACATGGAGTTCGTTGCTGAACGGCTCTATGGGAGCGTGAATGAGGATGCGATCCGTCGAGTCCGGCACGGGAACGCCGTGATGGTTGTTGCCCGACCGTTCGGGCCGGCCGGGGGAGAGGTCGTCAACATCGGAACCACTGATTGGACGTTCGGGCTCTCGGGAGATCCAGCAGTCTCCCGAGTAACAAAGAATGTGATCGCCCGGTATCTCGAAGTCAGTTGAGGTGTCACAACACCGATTCTCGTGTAGGTGCTGCCGCGGAATCTGAGGTAGGAACAGCAAATGGCACGCACGATTGACACAGGTTCAGAACATCTTGATGCGAGCGTCAGTGACGACGGAATCGCGCTCATCACGATGAATCGCCCCGAGCGACGAAACGCAATGACCGACGGAATGCTCTCCGGTCTCGCCCTTGCCCTCGCCGAGGTCGAGACCGCAACAGACGTTCGCTGTGTGGTGCTAACCGGCGCTGGCGGAGCCTTCTGCGCTGGCGGCGATGTGAAAGGCTTCGCGGCCGGAGATGGTGCCGGTGGCGGAGGGTCATCCTGGGATGCGGGAGTCCACGAGCAGCGCCTCAGCCATCGCAACACCTCCGGTGTGCTGTTCAACATGCCAAAGCCGACGATCGCCGTCCTGCCCGGTCCAGCGGCGGGTGCAGGACTCTCCCTCGCCTTGGCCTGCGACATGAGAATCGCAGTGGACACCGCGATCATCACAACGGCGTTTGCTCGCGTCGGGCTTGCCGGCGACTACGGCGGAACCTGGTTCCTGACCCAGCTCGTTGGCCCGGCGAAGGCCAAGGAGCTCTACTACTTGTCCGAGCGAGTCGACATGCAGACTGCCCTCGATCTTGGCATCGTGAACAGAGTCGCAGGTGCAGACGATCTGGAGTCGACGTGGCAGGACGTTGCCGGTCGATTGGCAGCTGGTCCTCCTCTGGCATACCGATACATGAAAGAGAACATCAATCGCTCGGTTGATGGGGATCTTTGGACCACGCTCGATCTTGAATCAACGCATCATCGGCACACTGGAACGACGGCTGATCACAAGCAAGCCGCGCAGTCCTTCGTCGACAAGACCGAGCCGGTCTTCGAGGGTCGCTGATCACGTCTGCGATGGCTCTGCTGAGCTCATCGCTTCGCCCGCAGCGTCCAAAGCAAACTGACCCCGATCGTTAGAGTGCCGTTTGTGAGCTTTGCGTTGTTACCCGCTGTGGATGTTGCCGACGGCCAATCGGTCCGGCTCGTCCAAGGTGAGGTCGACAGCGGGACAAGGCGTGGGGATCCTCTCGACGTCGCCCTCAGCTGGCAGGCAGACGGCGCATCGTGGATTCATCTCGTCGACCTCGATGCAGCGTTCGGTCGAGGGTCGAACGGCGAGCTACTCGCCTCAATCGTTGATGCGCTCGATGTAAACGTGCAGCTGTCCGGCGGTGTCCATGACGACGCTTCGCTCGACGGAGCGCTCTCGATGAACTGTGCACGGATCGTTCTCGCTACAACATCACTGTCGGACCTTGCATGGTGCAATCGGGTGATTGCTGAGCATGGCGAGCGAGTGGCGATCGGACTCGACGTGCGAATCGAAGTGTCCCCGAGGCAGCCAACGCGCCACCGACTTGCGGCTCGCGGGCAGGACCAGGACTTCGGCGACTTGTGGGAGACGTTGAACCACCTTGATCAGGCCGGTTGCGCCCGGTATGTCGTCACCGACGTGAGCCGGGACGGGATGCTCGGCGGTGCCAACATCGGCTTGTATGAAGCTGTCACGAATGCCACGTCGGCGCCCGTGATCGTCTCCGGTGGGATTTCGTCGATCAGCGACCTTGTCGAGCTGGCCGAACTTGCGGCTCGCGGCGTAAACCTTGAGGGATCGATTGTTGGCAAGGCGCTGTATGCCGGCCGATTCACATTGCCAGCGGCACTCGAAGCCGTCCGAGATGTTGATCTGATCGAGTGAGATCAGTACGGACACCAGAGGCTAGAAGGACGCTCGTGTTCTCGGGTCGGCCCATCGGTAGACCAGTTCGCTGAGACCGCGAATGACCACGATGATGGCGGTGACGTAGGCCGTGATGGCAGCAAGAACATGGAGATCTCTGTTGATCGAGGCCTCTTCGAGAACGATGCCCATCCCTCCGATGCCGAACATTTGCTCCACGATGATGACGCCGCTGAGCAGCGATCCGAAGATGAGTCCGAGCTGGGTCAGAAGTGTCATGGATGCTGGTCGCAGGGCGTGACGCACGATCACCTGACGTCGAGGTAGTCCTTTGGCCTGAGCAGCCAGAATGAACTCCTCGTCGAGCACACTTCGCGTACTCGTTGTCACGAGCCTGGCGATGATGCCGGCTTCCGGTAGTGCGATGGCGAGAACAGGCATCAGGGCTCGCTCGAGGTTTCCGCTCACCGAGGTGGATAATCGTTCCCAGCCAGCAGCGGGAAGCAGTCCGTATTTGACCGAGATCACCCATGTTGCGACGGCCGCAAGAATAAAGGCCGGGGTGCCCTGGAGCGTGCTGATTACTGCGGTGTGGGCGAACTTCGACGACGACCGTGAAAGAAGGGCGCCGCTGAATCCCGCAGTGAGTCCGATGACCACCGCGGAACCCAATGCCAGAATTGCGATCTCGAACGAGATCGGCAGACGAGGCGTGAGCATGGGTTGCACAGGGCGATCGCCGCGACTGGAACGATTGAAGTCGAACTGCGCCGCGTCCAAGAACCACTTCGCATGGCGGAGAGGAACGGGGTCTTTGAAGTTGTACGCCTCGACCTGCTCGGCGAGACGAGGGTTATCGAGGTCTTCGCCTGCACCGAGTACAACGGTTGCCATGCCACCGTCGATCGAGATCTCGAGGACGAGGAAGACTGCAAGCGTGCTGAGGTACAACGCCAAGACCAGTCGTCCGAACCATCCGAGAAGGCCTCGCGCACCGCGAAGGGCTCGGGTCGAAGACGGGCGAGTGATCACCGGTCAGAAGATACAACCTCAATTCGACTCCTCAGAAATGAGTTCTGCGTCTTCGGCAAGAAACGTGCGGCGATCGGCAACAGCAAAGATGACGTCGTCGATGTCTCCGACGATTCGGTCCTCGTCGTACAGCGGCTTGGAGAACCGCATGGCGAGCACCACATCGCGAGACGGGATGTAGACCAGTCGAGCGTCTCCACCGTCGTGGAAGGCATAGAGGAACGGCTCAGGGTCAAGGTCCGATGGTGGGTCGCAGGGACAGTGGCGCCATGCGCCGAGCCCTGCGTTTCCTTGGTAGGCCTGGCCTCCGAACAGCATCTGGTCTCGCATCTCTGGACTGAGGACGGTTCCGTCTCGCATCAGCGCCCCATACCAGCGAGCGAGGTCGTCGAGGGTCGACACAACTCCGCCCGAGCCGTGGCCGACGAACCCAGCACGTTGGTTGTTGACTAGTTCGGTGTTCGTCATGCCGAGCGGCGTGAAGATTCGGTCATCCAGCACTTCGCTCAGCGGTTGGCCAGTTGCCGCCTCGATCGTCAGACCTGCCATGAGATAGTTGGAGGCGGCGTAGGACGGCACGGTGGAGGACAAGTCGCTTGCTCGCACGCTCATTGCCACGGCATCGAGTGGCGTCAAGATCCCGTCGGGCCGGAAGTCCGCGGTTTGGCGATAGTCATCCAAACCGGTTGCGTGACTCAATAGACGCCGCAGCGTGAGTCCGTCGGTGACATCTTGAGAGATGCCTTCCAGAGGTGGCAGCGGTCCGTCGAGCGTGAGCGTCCCTTCGGCGACCAGCTGCAACGCGACGGCGGCCACCATGGTCTTGGTGAGGCTGAGCGCTTCGAAGGGAGCGGCGGGGTCGAGAGCCTCGGGTGCCCCGAACTGAACGGTGACCGGTCGATCGCCTGTTGGCGCTCCGATCTCTACCACTGCCATGGATTCGACTCCGTGGCCGATCAACCAAGCCTCTGCGCTGCGCGCCATCGTGGCGAGTTGCTCAGGAGACGGGTCCAGGAGGGCGAGCGTCGATACCTCACCACCCACAGGGGGACGACCCGAGGGAGTGGGAGGGCCGAGATCGTCAGCAAACTCGGGAAAGAGATTGGCCTGAGGAAGCAGGACCCCAACGGCGACGATGAGTGCGAGAACAAGCCCGAGCCGCGGCCGCGGTCGTCGACGGTTTCCCGCCATCCACATGGTTTCCAGCGGCCGAACGGCCGCAACGACAACTCGAAGGAGCACGGAGAACACTGCACCGAAGAGAACCCAATGAGCAGCCGAACGCGGCCCGCCGACGACGCGATAGGCAAACACGAGCGCCAGGGTGTGCCAGAGGTAGATCGACATCGCCCACTTGGTTATCCACCCGACGAATCTGCGTATCGTGTCGATCTCGCCGAGGTGGCGGAGGTGGTCCTCGATGGAGAGCAGGGCGCCGAGCCACGCAAGGCCCACCAGCCCGAACAAGACATAGGAGTTGTTCACGACCATGTCGGTGGGCGGCGAAATGAGTGCCCAGGCAACCGCTCCGGTTCCGAGTGCGACAACGAGCTGGAATCTGACCCGACGTGTGAGCTTGTGGCGCAGTTTGTGCCCACTCATGCCGAGGGTGAAGAAGCCGCCGAAGCAAATGATGTCTGCGACGCCACGAGCGACCGCAGTCGCGTGGGCTGTTGATTGCTGTGCGACCCAACGATCGAGGACGAAGAGCGACAGCGCCCAAGCAGCAAACTGGATCACGCCGGGAATTCGTCGTCCGATCGGGCGGACCAATGGAGTGAGCACGAGGATGATGACGAGCGCACGGAGGAACCAGAGCGGGGCGGAGAGCCAGCCTGCCTCCCAGGGGAGCGTTGCCGGTGCCCGATACGGAATCAACCAAGAGATCACGTCGCGTCGTGAGTCTTGCGCAACGTCCGGGACCGCGAGAGCGACGGCCGACAGCGAGAGCGCGATGTATGCGTAGTACGGCGGGATCAGCCGTTCGAGTCGCCCTTTCACTACCTGCCAACAACCGGTGTTTCGCATGCTCTTGACCATGAGCGCGCCCGATACATAGAAGACTGCGGGCATGGCGGCAAAGCTCCAAGAGATCCACCAATAGCCGAGCGCGTGCCAGAACATCACACGCACGATCGAGATAGTGCGAACCATGTCGAGAAAGGCATCTCGTCCTCCCTCGTTGTCCGGGGCGCTCAGCTCGACTGGCTGTTTGGAGATAACCGGGGCGGCGGAGGTTCCGAGCGCTGCGGGCAAGGCAATGGCAGCCAGGATGCCTACGGGGGCCAGGTCGATGAGCGGCCATCCAGTTGCAACCCGAAAGGTGAGCAGGCCCATGATGACGAGGAAACCGACGAGGGCGCCGACGGCAATCTGTTCGGGTATTCGATCAGTTCCTTGGCTCGAACTTCGCTCGCGAATCGAGACCTTGCCGCCGGTGGGAATCCACTCCTGGTCTCGGTCCGTGAGGTGGTCTCGCAACGCGTACAAGTGGGCGACCTGAGAGACCAGACCTACCCGTCGCGATGCACGGCCATCGGGGAGGTGGAGCCAACGGGGCTGGAGGTAGAACTCAGTGAAGAGCGCCGGCAGGATCATCGCGGCAGGCGCGAGCGTGATCACGTAGGGCGCTTCGGCGAGAGAGACCACGGGCACGTAGATGGCGACGAGTGGGCTCAACGCACTGGTCACGTAGAAGATCCACCCGTCCCACATCCCGAGGCGCTGCATCGGGGTCAGCTTCATGCGTTTGAACAACGGTGTTCCCGCGAGGGCGAAGTTGCCACGAGCCCATCGATATTGCTGTGACGCAAGCGACGCCGCGTTGTCGGGGGCCGTGCCTGCGGCAAGCGGCAGAGGCAGGTAGTCGACCCGGTATCCAGCATCGATGACCTTGAGCCCGGTGAAGATGTCTTCAGAGTGTTCGAGAAGCGCCATGCCCCCTCGTTCCTCGAGGGCTGCTCGTCGATACACGGCGTTTGTTCCGACGCAGATGGCGCCGCCGTGCTTGTCTCGGGCCCGCATGCCGACCCGGTAGAACTGCTCCTGCTGCGCCGCTGCCCCACGCTCGACCCAATTGTCCGATGTCACTCGGAAGAACTGTGGGGTTTGGAGAATACCGAGCTTCTCGTCGTCGAAGTACGGCACGGTGTGGCTGAGGAAGTCGGAGCGAACGGCGAAGTCAGCATCGAGAATGATGATCAGGTCGCCATCGGACTGCTCATAGCCGTGACGGAGATTGCCCGCCTTCTTCATCCATCCACGGTCTGGCCGCGAGATGTAGGTCGCTCCCCACCGCAGTGCCGCCTGGTGCACCTCGGGCGAGTCGCGGTCGTCCAGAACGTAGACGTTCAGCTTCTCTCTGGGATGGTCGAGGTGGAAGGCATGGACGATGGTGTTCTCGACAATGATCGGGTCCTCGCCACACGTGCAGATGAAGACATCAACGGTCGGCGTGTTGTGCTCGGAGCGTCGGTTGTTTCGCCAGCGCATATGGCGAGCTCGATCAAATGCAGGGATCTGGGTTGACCAGACAATGTTGATGAACCCGCCGATCACGACAGCAAGTGCGAATGGAAGCAGCACGACGAGCCAATTCCCGGTGAACGACAAGAACACCAGCGCCGAGCCGAGGCAGACCCGGGAGAAGGCGGAGAACTGCAGGAACCGCTTTCCGTCGTTGGCGACGTAGGACCAGAGTTCGTCGTCGTCCGGTGGCGAGATCGTGGCGTGAACCGGAAGCGCGGGTGTTGCTTCGTCGGCCTCGGCCGGCACCCCGTTCGTCGGCTCGGAGTCTTCTTCTGGTGCGCGTCGGTGCTCAGTGAGCGTCGAGATCGACAAGGTGTTCTCCTCAGTGGGCGAGAGCGAGGGCAGCCAGAGGCGCCACTCCGCTCAGCAACATGGCGGTGATGGCGGGATGGGCCATCCGGTTGGTCATGGCGAAGATGACGGGATCTCGATGGATGCGCTCAGATTCCGCCGCGTCAGATGTTGGGGTTTCGGGTTCTGACTGCTCAGCGGGGCTCTGTGCTCGGCGTCGGTGTTGGGAACGAAGGAATGACAGGAGCAAGACAGCCGAGCCCGAGATGGCCAATTCCAGGGTCGGATTTGTCGCAACTTGGGTGACATCGGTCGGGGCGTATTGGTCGATGGGCGAGGCCAAGATCACGACGTGGTGGGCGACGAGGGCCACGGTGATGGTCAAGGCGAGGTGCAGGAGCGTGCCGGGGGAGACTCGCCATCGATTGGCGCCGATGCTCAGCACGAACGTGGCGATCACCACGAGAGAGCCTCGATGCAACTCGGCACTGAAGAGGCGCCACGGCTCTTGGTCGATGCTGAAGAAGGGGATCTGGGCAAGTCGCCGGTAGATGAGTGCCGACGGTTGCTCGAGCGAACTCCTCACGGCGTTGTGGCAGAACTCTGCAACTGGCTGCCAGGTGAGCAGGCTCATGACGGTGAGGGCCCGCAGCAGCGCCAGTAGTCGGTAGCCCCAAAGGGCGAGGTACGTGCCCAAGAGGGCGACGGACAAGACGGGCCCAGCGAGAACTGGAGCCAGCGATGGCCACGTAGTGAGCACAATGGTGAGAATCGCAGCGGAGGTCGAGATCACCGCGGCGCTCGTCGAGGTGACTTCGCGGGTTGGGGTCACGTTCGGGCGAGGCCGCCATCGAAGTGTTCCAACCGCAATGCCGCCGAGCGCCACCAGCGGGACGACGCTTGCGCCATCGTCGTTGTGATTCCATCCGGACCTCCCGATCGCGACGGCGCCAACAACGCAGACGGCAACGACGACAAGCGCAGTCAACCACGGACGGTGGTCAACTGGTGGAAGTGGCGCTGACGTCTCCGTGGGGTGTTCAACGGGCGCTCGATGTCCGAGTTTCGAGCCAAAAGGTCGAAAATTTGCTCGGTTCTTCCGAAAATGGGCATTGCGAAGCTGCAGTTCGGTGGACGGCTGTGCGGGCCGTTCCACCTCAGCGAAGGCGGGCATGTCACGCAGAGTGACATAGGTTGTCGGGGATCGCAACACTTTTCTGGGTAGAACTACCTAGAAAGCTGGTTCCGTCTGGACTAGCCAGCCAGCCCGTTCGGACTACAGGCGATGTGCTTGCTGGCCCAGGGTGCACGTTGGCGAGCTAACGTCCGCTCCATGGCCAGCGCCCCACAAGCATCAGAGCCTGTCGATCTCGACGCGGTTGCTGAGCGGTGGGCGAGGCACGGATTCTTGCCGCCCGAACTGGCTGATCGACAGGGTCGCGTTGAGCTTTATTCGCTCTACGAGAGTCACGGGGTCGAGGCCGCGACGTATGCGGACGTACCGTTTGACGACATCCTCTCGACCATCAATCTGGCTGTTCTGGTTCCCGCTCGGACCATCGAATCGACGGAGGCAATGAGGCGATCGGGTCTTGATCCTGAGACGTTCGCCAGGATCACGAAGGCGCTGGGCATCGCTGATCAGTCGAAGCTCTCCGATCTTGATCTCGAAGCCATTGAAATCTTCAAAACGGGCGTCGAACTCATGTTCAGCGAGGAAGAACTCATCGCCTTTACTCGCATCATGAGTGCCTCAATGGACCGAATCGCCGAGGCGGCGACCGCCCTGTTTCGCATCGACGTCGCTTCATCGATGGATGAACGTGGCGCCTCCGAACTCGAGTACGCCGTGAAGAACCTCCAGTCAGCTGAGATGCTCGAGACGATCTTCATCCCAATTCGATCCGTATTCTCCCATCGGCTCGAAGCAGCTGTGTCGCGGAGCGACGTCGCTCGAGGCCGGGCGATGGCCGGCCCACAAAGTTCGGTGGCGTTGTCCGTTGGATTCGTTGATCTTGTCGGCTTCACCTCGATGTCGGGGGAGATCGAGTTGGACGAGTTGGCCCGATTCGTCTTGGAATTCGAAGCATCAGCTCAAGACATCGTTGGAGATCGCGGCGGGCGGGTCGTGAAGCTGATCGGCGATGAGGTGATGTTTGTCAACACCGACGTCGATGCGGCAATTGAGACAGCAGCGGCCCTCATCGAGGGAATCGGGTCGTCTTCCAAAGCGCCGAGAGGTGGCGTCGCAACGGGTGACGTAGTGGCTCGCGGTGGTGACTACTACGGACGAATCGTCAATCTGGCTGCTCGGCTCGTCGACCAGGCGGTGTCAGGAGAGGTTCTGGTCGACGAAGCAACAGTTGACGGGTGCGAACGGTCGGTGTTTGAACCAGCAGGACGACGGCAGTTGAAGGGCTTCACCGATCCAGTCCGGTTGTTCTCGATCGAGGTTGCAGGCGGCGGTGGAGACGACTTCGAGCCCAAATCAGCGGACCGCTAGAGTGCGACATCGCCGTCGGAGTTGACGGTGAGAACGCCCAGGGGGTCACATGCTCGTCGAACGAATTGAAGCCAAGTGGATTGAGTCGTTCCGGACGACATTTGCGTTGTGTGGCGTCACTGCTGGTGATTCCTGTGCCGTGCTCGCCGAGACCCAGAGCCGCGAGGTCAACGTTCGGCTGAGCGAATTGGCGTTGGCTCAGCTCGGAGCCAACGTGTTCCGGATCACCCTCCAAACGCCGGCCCAAACCGCTCCCGTTCCCATTCGTTCGACGGGCGCCAGCGATGCGATCGCTGGTCTCGCTCCCGTTATCGGGGCGCTTGCCGGAAGTACGTTCATTGCCGACTGCACGGTCGAGGGCTTGCTGCATGCCGCGGAGCTCCCGCAGATTCTCGGAGACGGCGCCCGCGTGCTCATGGTGTCGAACGAGCACCCTGATGTTCTTGAACGTTTGGTGCCCGATCCGGCGCTCGAGGCGAAGGTCAAGGCCGGCACCAAGATGCTGAAGGCTGCCAAAGAGATGCGCGTCACCTCGCCAGGGGGAACCGACCTCACGATCGATGTCGAGACAGCTCCGGCCGGTTCGAGTTGGGGCTACACCGCCCGTCCAGGAACGATCGCACATTGGCCCGGTGGCCTGTGCCTTTGCTTCCCCCGGGCCGGGAGCGTCAACGGTCGGCTGGTGATGGATGTCGGCGACGTCAATATCACCTTCAAGCGGTACATGGAGACGCCAATCACTCTGGAGATTTCGAACGACTTCATCACCGACATCAGTGGCACCGGCACAGACGCTGCATTGATGGAGAGCTACTTCGCCGCCTGGGGTGACAAGGAGGCATACGCGGTGTCCCACGTGGGCTGGGGAATGAACCCGGCGGCCCGCTGGGATTCGTTCGCTATGTACGACAAGAGTCAGGTGAACGGCACCGAACTACGGGCATTTGCCGGCAACTTCCTCTATTCGACGGGGGCCAATGAGGTTGCGGGGCGTCACACCCTTGGACACTTCGATCTGCCGCTTCGGGGCTGCACGGTTGAGCTCGACGGGATCGCCGTTGTGCGGGATGGTCAGCTCCAGGGCGAGCTCGCGTGACCCAAGCCCTCCACGTCGAGGCCGGAAACGGCGATCTGCCCATCTTGTTTCTTCATGGGCTCGGGGGTGATGCTGAGTATTGGTCAGCCGAGTTGGCGCATTTCGGTCAATCGCAACGAGCCGTCGCGTGGACCATGCCTGGCTATGGGTCCTCGCCAGCGCTCAACGCCGTGACGATCGAAACGCTGGCGATGGCGGCGCGTTGCTTGCTGGACCGGCTCGACATCGATCGTGCGGTGGTCGTGGGGCATTCGATGGGTGGTTTCATTGCTCAGCGACTCGCGATCGACGCGCCAGAACGAGTCGCGGGGCTCGCGCTGGTTTCGACCACTGCATCGTTCGGTAAACCGGGGAGCTCGTTCAACGACGAGTTTCTTGCATCCCGTCTGGCCCCACTCGATGAGGGAATGACGCCAGCAGACCTGGCGCCTTCGGTGGTGCAAGGGCTTGTGGCTCGAGAGGCGGCCGGCGCGATCAAAGACAAGGCGTGCGCGTCGATGTCGAGGATCAGTGCGGACGGATATCGAGCTGCCCTCCACGCGTTGACCGCCTGGGATGGCCGAAAAGAGCTCGGAGCACTCGACGTGCCGACTCGTTGCATCGTCGGCGCCGATGACCCCACGGTGCCGGTGGCAAGCATGAAGAAGCTTGCCGCGCTCATTCCTGGTGCGGATCTTGACGTGATTTCTGGAGCATCTCACTTGGTGAATCTCGAGCAGCCGGATCGTTTCCGCGACGTGCTGGCGTCGTTCTTGGCGTCGCTCGATGGGTGATCACTCGGGGGAACACAATGCGTTCGGCAGCTGGATCGACCAATGGGCGGCCGAGCGGGCCGACCACCCGGCGATCCACTTCGAAGGGCGAGTCATCACCTTTGCGCAGCTGTCGCAGCGAATCGACAACGCGGTGGATCAGCTGCGAAGCCACGGGGTCCAGCCCGGCGATCGAGTCGTGTTTCTCGGCCCGAACCGGCCTGGCTTTCTTGTGGTGTTCCTCGCAGCGGCCAGGGCAGGTGCGATCTTTGTTCCCCTCAACAGTCGGCTGACCGTCGCTGAACATGCGTTTCAACTTCAAGATTCGGCGCCGTCGCTCGCAGTCGTGGACCCATCGTTTGCCGACCACATCAGGGATGCGGCTCCGAGTCTTTCGGTCGTGGCATTGGGGGATGATGATGAGCTGCCACCAGGTTCTGGGCCCTCGGCTGGTCGGAGAGTTGAAGCCGACGCGGCCCCAACCGATCTGCTGATCGTCTACACCTCCGGAACGACGGGAAAGCCGAAGGGTGCGGTGCACACCCACGCATCGCTGTCTGCCACGATGATCAACAGCATCGAGGCGCAGGGATTCACGGCGAACGACGTTGGGTTGGCGGCACTCCCGCTCTTCCATGTCGGAGGTCTCAATATTCAGACGATGCCACTTCTCGCTGTTGGAGCAACGGTGGTGCTGCATCGAGCGTTCAACCCGAGTGCGGTGCTCGCCGACATTGCATCGTTCGGTGCCACTGCATCACTCTTCGTTCCGGCGATGATTCGGGCGCTGCTCGACCATCCGGACTTTTCGACGACTGACTTCTCGACCATTCGTGGCGTGATGACTGGCTCGTCAGTCGTTCCCGTCGAGCTACTCGAGCCGCTGCACAATGCAGGGCTGGCTCCCGGGCAGGTCTACGGCTCGACCGAAACTGGTCCAACGGCCATCGTGCTGCGCTTTGAAGAGTCCCATCGGTTCGGATCTGCTGGGCGACCTGCGCTGTTGAGCGAAGCGAAGCTGGGCGACGACAATGAGGTGCTGGTGCGCGGTCCTCACCTCTTCGACCGCTACTGGGAGAACCCGCAGGCGACCGAACAGGCCTTCGTCGATGGCTGGTATCGGATGGGCGACGTTGGACATATTGAAGATGGCACGTTTGTCATCGACGAACGGTTGGACGACGTGATCATCAGCGGCGGCGAGAACGTGTATCCCGCCGAGGTCGAGATTGCGCTTGAGGACATTCCGGGCATCGACGAGTTGGCCATCGTCGGACGGCCGCACGAACGTTGGGGTCAGGTGCCCATCATCGTGGCCGTCCTGCAACCGGGGGCCGACGTCGACCTCGAGCAGATTCGTGCGTTCGGCGCCGAGCGGCTTGCGACCTTCAAGTTGCCGAAGGATCTCGTTGTCGTCGACACCCTGCCCCGTACCGCACTCGGCAAGGTTCAGAAGTATCTCCTCCGCAACCTTTAGTCCCGCGGACCTCATCCCGTTCTGGATTGGTGGAGTGAGACGGCCAAACTCGACCGTCTGCCTCCACCAAACTCTGAGCTGCCTGAATTGGTGGAGTGGGGTGACCGAATTCGACTGTTTGCCTCCACCAATCTGGGAAGAGGCGTAGTGTCGGAGGGATGACGGGGCCAGCGGATGGGCATCACCAAGGCGTCCCTCATCCGCGTGTTCGCCCGTTTGTGTCGGGTTACACCGGCTTTCGATGGACGGGATTGACCCCCGCCACCCACGTTGGATTGCCGTCAGGAACGCTCACGTTCATCGTGTCGTTCGATGAGCCGTTGGACGTGGCGATGGCCGCGGATGACTCGGACCGCCGGACGTACTGGGGGATGTTGGCAGGATTGCACGACAAGCCTGCACTGGTCCGGCACCACGGAAGTCAACATGGTGTGCAGCTCGACGTCACGCCCAGAGGGGCTGCCGCATTGTTCGGGGTATCGGCGGGCGCGCTTGGATCGACGATTGCTCATCTCGACTCGGTCGTTCCTTCGTTTGCTGACGAGTTGATCGAACGCCTGTCACTGGCCTCGACGTGGCGCGCCCGCTGGTCGATTCTCGATCACGTCTTCTTGAGAGTCATGAGCGTGGAGCAGGAGATGCCGGTGCAACTCGAACAAGCGTGGCGACTCATGCGGTCTTCTGGTGGAACGGTGGAGATCAACGATGTGTCGGCGCAAATTGGTTGGAGCCGGCGGCACTTCTCCGAGAGGTTCAGGGACAACTTCGGACTCTCTCCGAAGGTGATGGCCCGCGTGCTTCGGTTCGAACGGGCCCAAAAGATGGTCCGGCTCCCAACTGCCCCGTCACTCGCCAGCGTCGCCGCCGCATGCGGGTATGCCGACCAGGCCCACATGACGCGCGAGTGGAATGAGTTTGCCGGATC
The DNA here is from genome assembly GCA_937930695.1 of uncultured Acidimicrobiales bacterium. Classification (GTDB taxonomy): domain Bacteria; phylum Actinomycetota; class Acidimicrobiia; order Acidimicrobiales; family SZUA-35; genus CALEWY01. Next base: position 37,259 of record CALHCB010000055.1, read on the forward strand.
GTCGCCGACGGTTTGGATCGAAGACGAGCTATTAGGAGACGGATCATGACAGCCGAGACTGCTGGCCAGAAGATGTGGCCCACCCTGATCTACGCAAACGCGGTCGGTGCGATCGAGTTCCTCGGCGAGGCATTCGGTTTCGAGCCGCTGATCGTGGTGCCCAACGACACCGACCCCAACGTCATCGAGCACTGCCAACTTCGGATGACTGAGGTAGGAAGCGTGATGCTCGGATCGGCGGGTCGACCGGGAAACATCTTTGCTGATCGTCCGACTGGGACGTCATCGGTTTACGTGGTGGTGCCCGATCCCGATGCCGTATACGACCGAGCGGTGGCCGCAGGGGCCGAGGTGCTGGCCCCTCTCATCGATGCTGACTACGGGAGTCGGGGATTCACGGTGGCAGATCCTGAAGGCAATATCTGGAGTTTTGGCACCTATGGAGGGGAGCCGTAGGAGCGATTGAGGCAGCTCAGTTGGCGCTGGCCCGTGATGAACGGCTGAACTACATGGCATGACGACGCCGGCTCCACAGAAATCCGACGAATTCGCCCTCCTTGCCGAGGCGGTTGCGGTCGCCAACGTCCCGACGCTGCTGCTTTGCCTGATTCAGCTCACAGGTGACATGAAATGGATGGGCGACCGCTACAAGCCCACGAGAGAAATGGGTTTGGGAGACAACGACTCAGGCGGGTTGCCCGAGGATGTCCAGCTCGAGGTGCGCGAGTCCGCTCTGGCAGCAATCGTGGCGGAGCGCGAGGGAGCACCTGTTGCGATCCCGGAGCCGGATCCAGAGCTGCTGGTCAAGATGTTGGCCTTCGCCATGGACGAGCACGTTCCACCGGAATACGGTCGATTCACGGCCTCCCAGCTTGGCGAGAAGCCAATCGAGACGGCACCCATCGCTGTCCCAGAGGGTTTTCGCGTGTTGGTGATCGGGGCGGGTGTCTCGGGTTTGTGCGCCGCCGTACATCTTCAGGCTGCCCAAATTCCGTTCAAGGTCATCGAACGCAACCGCGACGTTGGTGGTGTGTGGCTCGAAAACCAGTATCCCGGTGCTGGAGTCGACACGCCGAACCATCTCTATTCGTTCTCGTTTCTCAAGGCCGACTGGTCGATGTTCTTCGCCTTGCGAGATGACATCCACGGCTACCTCTCACAAGTCGCCGACACCTTCGAACTCCGCAAGTACATCGACTTCGAAACCAGCGTTGAGCGGGCCGAATACCGAGAGGCCAGTCAAGACTGGGAGGTCATGGTTCGGACCGCTGATGGCACGGTCGAGACACACGTGGCCAACATCGTCATCAGCGGAGCGGGTATTTTCAACCCGGCAGTCTTCCCGAACATCGATGGGCTCGACAGCTTTGAGGGCCCGTCGTTTCACACCTCTCGGTGGCCGGATGATCTCGACATCACTGGTAAGCGGGTTGCCGTCATCGGCAACGGCGCGAGCTGCATGCAGATCGGTCCGGAGATTCAGCACGACGTTGACTCGCTCACGATCTTTCAGCGATCCAATCACTGGGCCGCTCCGTTCGAGCAGTTTCGACGAAGTGTTCCCGAGCCGCTGCGGTACCTGTTGCGAGAGGTCCCGATCTACCAGGCGTGGTATCGAGTCAAGCTTGGATGGACCTTCAACGATCGGGTGCACCCGACGCTCCAGAAGGATCCGAACTGGGAGCATCCTGACCGCTCTTTGAACGTTGCCAACGATCGTCACCGAGCCTTCTTCACGAACCACATCAAGGAGGAACTGGGCGACCGGCAAGACCTGTTCGAGAAAGTACTGCCGACCTATCCTCCCTTCGGCAAGCGCATGCTGATGGACAACGGTTGGTATCGGATGCTCACCAATCCGAAGGTCGAACTCGTCGACAATCACATTGCCAGCGTCGACGCAGCCGGGGTTGTGACCGAAGACGGCGAGCGCTACGACGCGGACGTGCTCGTGATTGCAACCGGGTTCGACGTGCTGCGTTTCATCAATACCTACGAGACAGTCGGTCGAGGTGGAAAGACGTTGCGTGATGCATGGGAAGATGACAATGCAAAGGCGTACCTCGGCACTGTTGTTCCTGAGTTCCCCAATCTTTTCACGTTGTACGGACCGAACCTTCAGCCGGGTCACGGCGGCAGTTTGATCAACGTGATCGAGATGCAGATGCGGTACATCATCAGCTTGATCACGCAGATGTCTGAACAAGGTTTGGGTTCGGTGGAGGTTCGCCCCGAGGTGCAAGAGGCCTACAACAAGGGGGTGGACGATGCCCACGAGCAGATGGTCTGGACGCATCCAGGGATGAGTAGTTACTACCGAAATGACGACGGACGCATCGTGGTCAACTCGCCGTATCGGAACGTCGACTTCTTCGAGTGGACGAGTTCTGCAAACCTCGACGATTTCGAGACGGCTCCTAGTCGCTAGCTCGAGCTGGCAGGAATCGCAGGACGAAAAGTGCCCCCATCACAGTGACCGACGCTGCGACGTAGCAGGCAACAGCGAGTCCATCGAGGAAGGCTGCGTTCACCTCGGACAGGAGGAGCGGAGCGCTTGCGCCGAGTTCCGCGGCGACGAACTGTGCAGCCCCAACCGAATCGAGTGCGGCCTCTCTTGCTTCTGGCGGCAGCTTGCTGGCGATGGCCGACGATGACAGTCGGCTGACGTACAACGAGTTGAAAACCGAGCCGAGGATTGCGACCCCAAGCGTGCCGCCCAATTCTCGTGTGGTGTCGTTGACGGCCGAGCCAACTCCTGCTTTGTCAACGCTGAGCGAGCCCATGATGGACTCGGTCGCAGGGGCGGTTGTTGCCCCCAATCCGATGCCGAGAAAGGCCATTTGGCCGACGATCGCTATGTAGGGCATCTCGACCGTGGCCATCGAGATCCAAGCGAATCCGATAGCCATGGAACCAAGGCCGCCGGCAACGACACGGGTTGTCCCGATTCGCTCGACGAACACCGGCGCGAGCACCGATGAAACTGCGATCGCGACGGCGACGGGAATGGTGCGGAGGCCCGCTTCGAGCGGCCCATACCCGCGTACGAATTGGAAGTACTGAGTGATGAGAAAGATGAAGCCGAAGAGGGCAAAGAAGGCTGATGTCACGGCAATGCTCGCGGCCGAGAAACGGAGGTTCTCGAAGATTCGAACCGGAAGCATGGGATGCTCGACTCGGAGTTCCCACAACACGAAGGCGACGAGTAGGCCTGTGGCGAGCGCGAATCCGCCGAGGGTTCGAATGTCGAGCCACCCAAATTCGGGAGCTTCGATGATCGTGAAGATCAGCGAGCCGATTGCGGCGATCGAGAGCAAGAACCCTGGTCGGTCGAGTGGCGGGGTTTCGGGGTCCCGACTGTCTGGCACGATTGTTGCCGTGAGAAATAGGCCAATGATGACAACCGGTACGTTCACGAAGAAGACGGATCCCCACCAGTAGTTTTCGAGCAGCCAACCGCCGGTGATCGGGCCCGCAGCGACCGCGATGCCACTCGTCGCCGCCCAGATTCCGATCGCTTTGGCTCGTTCGCCTGGATCAGTAAAGATCGCCGTCAAGATGGCGAGCGTGGCGGGGAAGATCAAAGCAGCTCCGATTCCCATGAGCGCACGACCGACGATCAATTGCATCGCCGAGTCGGCCGAACCGGCGAACGCCGAGGTCACGCCGAAGATGGCCAAGCCAGCCAACAACGCACGTTTGCGTCCCCAGCGGTCTCCGATGCTTCCTGCAGCCAGCAGCAGCCCGGCGAACACCAGTAGGTAGGAGTCGACAATCCACTGAAGTTGGCGAGTCGAGGCGCCAAGGTCGACGGCAAGTGATGGCAGAGCGATGTTGACGATCGTTCCATCCAGAACGGTGACGAAAGCCGCCAGGCACAGGACGGCGAGAATGCCCCAGCGTTTCGGATTCTGAATTGCTGTGACTTCGTCTGGATTGGATTGTTGGCCTTGTGTATCGACTGTTGCGGACACGAGGGTTCCATTCATCTTGTGGTTGAGCGGGCGTGTTGCTAGAAGTTGCCACTGTAAAGATCTACCTTGACAGTGTCAAGACCTATGATGTGTTCATGGCCGAATACCACCATGGCGATCTCCCAGCAGCCCTTCGGGCCGCTACCGCTGAGCTCGTGACCGAGAAGGGGGCCTCTGGTTTTTCGCTTCGCGAAGTCGCTCGGCGTGCTGGTGTTTCTCACGCTGCGCCGGCTCATCACTTCGGCGATGCGGACGGCTTGCTCACGTCGGTGGCGACTGAGGGTTTCGAGATCCTGGCGGATGCGATGACAGCGGCGACCGGCGGAGTCGACGACGCGGCGAAGCGCCTTCGGCTCTGCGGCAAGACCTACATCGAGACTGCCCTCACCTACCCTGGCCACTTCGGCGTGATCTTTCAGTCCGACCGGGTCAATTCGGCGGACCCGGCGCTGCTGATGGCGAGCGCTCGGGCTTATGGGACGCTGCTGGAAACGGTCGGCGTGGTTCGAGATGAAGTCAATCCTGATCTCGACGTCGATGTGATGGCCACATTGTGTTGGGCCGCAATGCAAGGTCTCGTAGTTCTGGCACCAAAGCTGGAGAATGTCGCGGCAGAGATGGGGACCGAGTTTGTCGTGCTGAACGATCTGGTGGATCGCTTCTCTGATTTGATGATGGCGGGCTTTCGAGCCTGAAGATGGGACTCGTCCTCACGGCGAATCATTCACCAGTAGGTCCACGATGTCGTTTGATTGCGTTGTGGCCAACGCGAGCTGGCTCTGGCTTCGAGTGACGGTCGAGATGGCCGTGATCTGTTGCACGATCTGGTGAAGGTGGTCGTTGGACCTGGCGATGATCCGGCAGAGCAAATCGCCTGCCCCCGTAATTGTGTGGATTTCGATGATCTCGGGGATGGCGCCCAGGGCGGCGGTGGTCTCATCGTGTGAGCCTTGTCGGATCTCCAACGTTGTGAACGCAAGTACGTTGAATCCAGCGTTTGCCGGATCCACAATCGGAGTGAATCCGTTGATCACGCCCTCGCGTTCGAGGCGCTCGAGACGGGCATAGACCGTGCCCCTGGCCACCCCCATGGTGCGAGCAATCACGGTGTGGGACGCCTTGATGTTCTCTCGGAGCGCCCTGATGAGATCTCGATCAGTGCTGTCGAGGGGACGTGACATGATGTTCACCTTTGGTCGAGTGGAATGAGGGAAATCTGAACGATTGTTGTATCACGTTTACTTAAGATGAACGGAACGTTCATCAGTGTTGCAAGTGGTTGGACGAAGTGCAAACAATGGGTCATCAAGCCGCCCACGCCGAGGAGCTGAACATGTCCCATCTCAAGAAGATCGATCACGTGACGTACGCATGCGAGCAAGGCCAGATCGAGAAGTGGGCGTGGTTCCACATCGAGGTGGAAGGCGGAACGCTCATCAATCGCATCGACGACGTTCGACCCGATGATCCGGACTCCTCGATGAAGATCTGGTGTATTGACTTCGGCGAGTTCGGTGTCGCCCTCATCGAAGGAATCGACAGGGCGAAGAAGTCCCAAGTCACCAAGTTTGTCGATGTGCATGGTGATCACTCCTGTCAGCACATCGCTTATGACACCCATGATCTCGACAAGTTCGTCGACCATTTGCAGGCACACGGTGGCACCCCTCGAGGAGAGGTTCTGGTTCGCAACGACGGCTTCGGGATCTTGAAGCAGATGTTCGCCCGCGGCTACGCAGAAGGCGACGCAGCGGAAAACAGCTTCCCGGAGTATTGTCAGCGCCCTCAGCCAACCGATTCAGCGGAAGAAGTTGCGATCACGTTCGCCGAAGAGACCGGCAAGGGTTTCTACGACCAGATCGAGAACGCAGTCGAGGAAGGCGATGTCGCCCCCTTCTTCGACTTCAATGCCATGCCCGATGGTTGGACGGTCCCAGCAGCAACGCCGCGACCCGAGTTCGTCGAGTAACCAAGGACGGCCAGAGCCTCAAGGGTCCGCTACCGTCCATCGGTATGGGCGACCCTCAGGACACACCGAAGCAGGGCATCCGTAAGCTTCCGATCGTCCAGATACTGCTTCCACTGTTGTTGTTGATCGGCCTCGCGCTGGTCTACGGAGCAGTTTCACGAGGCCAAAGAGACGACGCTCAGGTGGCGCTCGACGCCGTCGTTGCTGACGCGACGACGGCGCCCCAATGTGCGGGTGCAGCACAGGTTGAGATCGAACTCTCTGAGTACGAGCTCGATCAGCCGATCACGCTGAATTCGTTCCTTCTCGGGAGTGGCTCAGCTGTCTTCAGCCGTCCACTTGATGGAGCGGAAGACCTGGTGGAAGTCGCCGAAGTGGTGCTCAGAAGCGAAGACGATGCGTGGTGTGTCGATGAAGTAAAGATGTCCGAGCGGGCGGCGGGCTGACCCAGGAGGGTCGAGCCCGCATCGCTCGCTAGATGCGCTCGATGAGTGTGCCAGTCCCGAGTCCGCCACCACAGCACATGGTGATCAGGCCGTAACGACCGCCCGAACGCTGAAGCTCATGCACCGCTTTTGTGGTGAGGAAGCAGCCGGTCCCGCCCAGGGGATGCCCAAGGGAGATGGCGCCACCATTTGGATTGACCGTGGCCATGTCCGGCTCCATCTCCTTGGCCCACGCCAGCACCACTGACGCAAAGGCTTCATTGATCTCGACAACGTCGACATCGTCCATCGTGATGCCTTCGCGCTCCAGAACCTTCTTGGTCGCCGGGATCGGGCCTTCGAGCATCAAGACAGGGTCGCACCCGACAAGAGCGGTCTGCAGCACACGGGCGAGGGGAGTGACGCCCAACTCTGCGGCCTTCTCGGCGCTCATCATCAACACGGCGCTGGCACCGTCGGCGATCTGAGAGGACGAGCCAGCGGTGTGAACACCGTCTTCACGTGCGACCGGCTTGAGCTTGGCCAGCTGTTCGAGGCTTGTGTCTCTCGGAATCTCGTCGCGGGTGACAGTGATTCGCTCGTCAGTCTTGTTGCCATCAGCATCGAGAACGGGGGCATCGACGGCGATGACTTGAGTTTCGAAGCGACCTTCGGCAACGGCCCGGGCTGCTCGCTCCTGTGACTCCAAGCCGAAGGCATCGGTGTTGGATCGATCGATGCCGTACTTGTCCGCGATGCGCTCGGCACCTTCAAACTGACTCACGAATTCGTAGTGCTCGAAGTATGTGCGGGAAACGGGCTTGCCATAGCCAGCCTTCGCTCCGGCGAATGCATCAGAGCCGATCGGCAGCGTGCTCATCGACTCCACGCCACAGGCGAGAACAACGTCTTCGACGCCAGAAGCAATGAGGGCGTGGGCCGTGTTGACGGCGTGCTGGGAAGACCCGCATTGCGCGTCGACGGTGGTTGCCGCGACCTCTTCGGCGCCGCCATGGCTGAGCCAAGCGGTCCGGGTGATGTTCATGGCCTGGGCACCGACTTTGTTGATGCAGCCGCCGACGACCTGACCGACGTCGCCCGAAACGATGCCGGCGCGGTTGATGACTTCCATCATGACGGGGCCGAGGATGTCGGCTGGGTGAGCTCCTGCGAGCGAACCGTTTCGCTTGCCAATGGCGGACCGTCCGGCCTCGACGATAACGACTTCCTGCATGATGAACTCCCGTTGTGGCGGCCCAGGTGCTCTGGGCCCAGCGCTTCGATAGGTGCCTCGAAACTAGCCGTGCGTCGCTGTTCAGTCCGAATTCTTCAGACGCGACGTGGGCAATTGGTGGAAGCTGCGCGGCATCGGTCCAAGCGGCTCGTTGTCGAACTGCGATCATGTTCGAACCCGTCGCAGGTCGACACAATCACCGGCCGTCCGCGGTCTACGTTGATCGGATGAACTGGTCTCCTGTGGGTGTCGTTGGACATCGTGGCGCATCGTCGGTGGCGCCGGAGAACACCCTGGCCTCCTTCCAGGCGGCGCGTTCGTTGGGCGCCTCAGGCATTGAATTCGATGTACATCAAAGCGTCGATGGCGAGCTTGTCGTTGTGCACGACTTCGTCGTTGATCGAACGACCGACGGGTCAGGGGAGATTCTCGATCTGTCTTGGCCGATGCTGTCAGACCTCGACGCGGGCTCTTGGTTCGGCCGTGATTTCACTGGTGAGCCAGTCCCGACACTTCGTCAGGTGCTCGCACTCGATGCTCTCGATTTCGAGTTGGAGCTCAAGGGCAGCGGCGAACGTTTCCTACGCGATGTCTTGGTCACCGTCGACGAATCGGGGGTCGGCGCCCGCGTGAAGTTCACTGGCGGGAACATTCCTTTGTTGGCCGAAGTGAAACGACGACGACCGGAGGTCTTGGTGGGCCTCTTCTCTCGGCCGAGAGAAGCTTGGATGTCTGATCAAATGTTCGAGCAGCTGGTCGTTGGGACGGCCGAGTTTGCTGTTGCCGATGTGGTCCACGTTCGGGCTGATTGGCTGACCAGCAGGATCGTAGAACGGCTCCACGGTCAAGGCCGGATGGTGCAAGCGAATGATGCGATCTCATCCGAGATCGTTGAGCGAGCTGTGAGTTTCGGAGCGGACCACGTGTCGGCCAACGATGTCGCCATGGCAGTTTCCGCAGTGGAGAAGGCCAAGGACCAACTGCGTTAGATGATGCTGCCGTCGAAACTGTTTTGAATGAAGAAGGGATAGGTCTTGCGGCGTACCTTGGTCTGCCAGGTCCGTTCGATCTGCTGGAGCTTCTTGAGGCGGGGGAATGTCTTGAGGTCCTCGTCGAAGATCACTCGGGCCTCGGTGGCCGTAATCGGCTCCTCGGGAGAGACGGCCTGGTTGAATGCCTCGATCGACGGAGCAATCCAGTTCTCGAGATTGACTCGATGAAGGTTGGCCACGATGTCGACCGCAACGCCACGAGGGGTTTGCCATCTGCGCAAGACCTTGGTGAGGTCGTTGCGTACGATCGGGCGGAACGGCTTGGAGATCATGGCGGCAAACGGCCCCATGTCGAACACGACATCGCCGGACGCGTCCCAGGCGAACGGGGTTCCGACATCGATCAAGGTCAGCGTTGACCCGTCCCAAGACCAGTTGGAGACCTGTGCATCAATGCTCAGACGCTCCGTCACCGTCGAGATGGCTGAGCCGAGAGCGAGCAAGAACGGGTGCTCGGAGTCGGGCGCGGTTGATGCGAGAAGGTGATGCCCGAGCGTGTCACTGGGAAGTTTCTCTTGAACGAGGTAGCCGGTCACCTGATCGTCGTTCTCGATGCACATGGGAATTGTGTCGACAACGGAGATCCCCAGCTGTTCAACGTCGGCGACGTATTGGGAGACGACCTTCTTGTACACCGCGAACTGCGCCGCGGTGAACACGGGCGTGCGTTTGCAAACGATCGTAGGGTCATCGATCGGCCAACCAAGGGCGATGGACATCTCGCCAAGTCCCAAGACGTTCAACGCTGAAAGGTCCCGACGTTCGAGTGACCGCTCCACCAAGTTGTGGAGAACGAGCAACTCATCGTGGTGCATCACCGCTTGGGTCATATTCGTCCTTCCAGCTCATAGCGAGGCATTTCGTGGGGAGGTGGAGCGTTGTCGGAGATCGACGCTTCTTGGCGTGACCGCCTTCGGAGACGCTACTGCCCGACCGAGGACCTTTGTCCCTTCATGACTTGATCAGACTGTGTGAAGCTGCGGCCAATGGTTCTTGCGCTCGAGGCACGAAATCTCACGAAATCGTTCGGCGAGGTTCGTGCCGTCCAGAATCTCGACCTGGAGGTCGAGGTCGGTGAGATCTTCGGATTTCTCGGACCAAATGGAGCTGGCAAGTCCACCACGATCAAGCTGTTCCTGGATCACCTGCGGCCGACGAACGGGCAAGCCCGGGTGCTCGGTTTCGACAGCCGTCACGACGTCATCGAAGTGCACCGGCGAGTCGGCTATCTCCCGGGAGATCTCTTTCTGCCGTCAGAAATGCGAGGATCGGATTACCTGGACATGCTCGAGTCTCTGCGAGGCACTGCTGATGCTGGCTTCCGCTCCGACTTGATCACACGCTTCGACCTCGATGTGAGGAGGCGGCTCGGCGAACTCTCCACCGGGAACAAGCGCAAAGTTGGATTGGTGCAAGCGTTCATGCATCGTCCGGCGGTTGTGCTGCTGGATGAGCCAACTGCCGGTCTCGACCCATTGGTCCAGCATGACTTTCATGAGTTTCTGCTCGATCTGGCCAAATCAGGAACGACGGTTTTCCTGTCCTCTCACGCACTGTCGGAGGTCGACCGAATTGCGGATCGCGTTGGCGTGATCCGCAACGGTTCGTTGATTGATGTCAACACGGTGGCCGCGCTGAAGAAGCGAGTCCGCCAGACCATGTCGATCGAATATGTCGAGCCGCCGTCACTCGACGAACTGAAGCGAGCTGAGGGCGTGCACAGCGTCGATCTCGAGGGTTCGGTTGTCACCGTCACGGTGGAAGGATCGATCGATTCGCTGCTCCGTGCCGCTGTCGGCGTCGGCAGCGTGCGGTCGATGCACACCCCGGAGGTCGATCTTGAAGATGTCTTTCTCGACTACTACCGCGACCCACCCTCGACGGTCGGAGGTGGATCGTGACGAGGGCCAATCAATCAACATCTCACGCTGCCTCTGATCGCCGTACCGACGCCGATCCCCGTCGAGATCCCGTCGTTGCGGCTCGATCCCGTTCGATCATCTCGGTTCTCGTGATCGGACTCCTCCGTGAACGTCGTCGACTTCTCCTCGGGCTTGCGATCGCAGGCTGGCTGATGGCTGCGATGGTGTCCTCGCTCTACTCCAGCATCGGAGTCGATTTCGACGAGGTGCTCGACGATCTCCCCCCTGCACTCGAGGGCATGCTGGGTGATGCTGACTTCGGTACGCCTGAGGGCTTCCTCCAGGTCGAACTGTTTTCGTTCGTCGGGCCGGGCCTTGCGATCGCGGCTGCGGTCTCTGCCGGGGGCGGTTCGATCGCGGGAAGCGAGGAGAGCGGACGGTTGGCGCTGGTCGTGAGCGGACCGGTCAAGCGGTCTCAGATCGTGGTGGCTGGGGCGATCACGACGATCTGTGCGGCGGTGGTGGCAACGGCCGGATTGTTCATGGGAATCGTGTTCGGCGTTGCCGTTGCCGATCTCGATGTTCCGCTTCGCAACATCGCTGGCGCCTGTATCGCGCTCGCCGTGCTGGCCGTCTCGATTGGGATGTTGTCACTCGCGGTTGGAGCACTCACCGGTCACAAGAGTTGGGCAGTCGGTAGCGGAGTGGCGGTGGCGATTGCGAGCTATGCAATCGATGCATTCTTTCCCTTGAGCGCGACCCTCGAACCTCTCGCCAAGATCTCGCTCTGGTACCCGCTGTCGAAGAGTCAGCCTCTGGTGAATGGACTGGGTCTGGGTGACGCGGTGCTGCTCGGAGCCCTCGGGGCGCTCTGCCTCCCTGTTTCCCTCTGGGGCTTCGGTCGCCGAGATCTCCGACTTTGAGCGATGAAAACCTTCGACGAAGAGGAACCAACATGGTGATGCTGGGAAGCGAAGTTGTCATGGCGATCGGTGACGACGGGCCACAAACTGCTGTGCTCGAGCTGGCTCGTGGCCTCAGCGACCGCTTGGAGGTTCCACACCGATCACTGCACATTGAAGAAGCGGATCAGGACATGGCGGCAGCGATCTCAGCAGAGTTGGCTGATGACTCGATCTTGGTCATGCAGAGCACCAGGATCGATGCATGGTCGGGGAAGTGGTCGGTCACCGAGCATGTCATCGACCAATGGGGCGGGCTGGTCGTTGCAGCCGGTCCGAGCGCTCTTGATGAGGTCAATCTGGGACCCGTCTTGGTGGCCTTTGACGGATCCGAGTCTTCGATGCGCGGACTCGAGGTTGCACCTCTCTTGGATGGGCTGCACGACGGTTCGGTTCTGGTGTGCCAGGTCCTTCCAACCAATAGAGCGAGCGAAGCTGATCAGATGGTGATCGACTTGGCGGATGACGTTCGCCGTCGACACGGTGAGGGCTTTGAGGTCATCGTGGTGCTGGGGAACAGCGCAGTGACGACACTGACCAAGGTGGCAATCGACCGCGGGTGTTCGTTGATCGTGCTGGCCGCAAGAGGCGACCGAACGACAACGCGAGCTTCGATGAGTCGGACCAGTTCGGGGGTTCTGGCCGACGCCAGGACTCCCGTTGTGATTGTTGGGCATCGCTGGGGACATCGGCACTCCGGTGCTGTGACCTAGGCCCCTGCTCGCTGAGAGCGAAGTTCGTCAGGATCGAGATATGGAAACTCAACTGTCTCGCTTGGTTGGCTTTGCGATCTCCGGACACGCACAACGGTTCTTCGTTCATGACTTCGTCGCTGTCGATCTCCCGTTCGACGCAGTCGTTTCGGCGTTCGTGAACTACCTGCGCCCCGAGGGGATAGCCCCTCTGATCCTGGAGGCGTGGCGTGCGGAGTCGGGCGAACTCGGTCGTGTGCTGCAGGAGCCGTTGTTCGCTGGTGAGGAACCGATGATGCACGTTCAGGTCGGAAGGGTGCGGAATCGGGGAGATGCGGTAGTCGTGGCGATCGCATGGTCTCCGGCGCCAGGATCTTGGATCGCTCCGTTGGAGGCTGATCTGGAACTCGTCGCGTTCGGTCCTTCACGCACGCACCTTCACCTGCTTGGTCGGTCCGAGCTGCCACCGGGCGTTGATCTCTGTACTGCTCGGGCAAGCATCGAGCACCGCTTGGCGATCGCTGTCGTTCGGCACATGTTGTCGTCGCTGGCGGCTCTCTTGACCGCGAACTCCTCGAAGTCGCCCTAGACCCCAGGGTCGGGTACGACCACCGTCGTGATCTTTGTCCGGTGGGTGAGTGAGGTTGCTACTGAACCGAGGACGAGGTGGGCGATGCCTCGATGACCTCGAGCTCCGACGACGATCAGCTCGGCCTCTGTTGCTTCGAGCGCTTCTCGTGGATCTCCCATCACGTGGCGAGTGACGAGTTCGTATTCAGTTGATGGTCGTCCCGAGTTGCTGATCGCGTGGGCCCGGGCGTCGTCGAGCAGGCTGAGCGCCCGTTCTTCGGACAGCTGGGAGTACGTCTCGGCCAACTCGAACGGAGCGCCCAGGGGCAGGTGGGCATAGAGGGCCACGATGACGGCGCCTGTAGGGGCGTGGTCGATGGCCCACAGAAGCGCCGCGTTGGCGTTGGTCGAACCATCCACTCCGACGACGATGCGGTGGGCCCGGCCAGATGTATCCGCGCCGTGAGGGACGATTGCCACCGGGCTGGGACTGTGGGCGGCGCAGTAGGTGCTCGTCGAGCCGCCGAAGGCATCCGCTGCGGCGCTACGTCCGCGGGATCCAACGACGACCAGATCGCATCGCGCCCCGATGCTGCACAACACCTTTCCGGCCCGCCCCTGGCTCACAACCGCTGGTCGCTGGTGCTGAGCGGATACGTGCCTCATGGAGCGGTCGACGGTCTCCCGAGCCAGATCTTCGAAGTAGTCGCGGGGGAGCGGAGCAGGAGAGCCAGGGAGCGGGGGCGCTGTTGCCCACACAGGGAAGTGCCAGGAAATCACCGGATGGATCGGGCCGAAGATGTCGGTGTGGGCTTCGGCCCATTTGAGGGCGGTCCTCGAGCCTTCGGAGCCATCGATTCCAACGGCGATTCCTCGCTTGGTCATCGTCGTGTTGGTCGGCATGAAAACACCTTTCGTCTCGGTGACTGCGCAGTGTTGGCGGTCGAACTGTCGAGCCGAGCATGACGGTTGGTCACAACGCCGGGCAGGGTCCAAGGTCCTCTGTGAAACGCGTGGATAGGACCGAAGGCCCTGGGAGTCGTGGGCCCTGTGCTGGACAGTAGGGACATGCCACAGATTCCAGAACCGACAGCGAACCCCGAGACTCCTTGGGAGTTTCTTGATGAGGATCAGCGAGACGTTGTGCCGAACGTGTCGGCAGAGGAGGCGGCCATGCACGTCGTCGATGCACTGTCTGAATCGGCACTGTCTGAATCAACACTGTCTGAGGCGGACCCGGCTGTGGTTGTCCACTATCGAGAGGACGAGCATCCCGAGGTGCCGGATCGATCGATTCCAGTCGACAGCGAAGAGAAGGCAACCGATGTCGAGGACTTGTTGATTCGGCAGCACTACCTCCCGGCTGACGAAGACTGAAGTCGCAACACTGAAGTCGCAACATGAAGTCGCAACACAGTGGACCTTGGTCCCTGGTGCGGACCCTGAGGAGCCGTCAGTGTCGAAAGCGAGGGGGCGTCCTCCTCGAGATGGAAACGGAGAGAAGGTAGATCATGAGCTTGATTTCACATACAGACCCAAAGGCCAAGCGGCTTCACGAGGTGGCGATCTTCAAGAATGCGGACAAGAAGGCATTGGCTCGACTCTCCTCGGTGGTCGACGAGGTCAAGGTTCCGGCCGGTCACGAACTCATTTCGCAGGGACACTTCCATAGCGAGAGCTTCGTGGTCGAGAAGGGCACTGCCGAAGTGTTCGTCGATGACGAACTCGTCGCAGAGATCTCCGAAGGCGAGATGATTGGTGAGCTCGGCATCTTTGTCCGAGGTTCTGCCTCCGCAACGGTGAGGGCCAAGAACGCCATGACAGTGGTGGTGATTCCCCACAACGCCATCGACCAAATTCTTGATGACAACCCGGCGATGATGCGAGTGATCGCCCAAGAGCTGGCGGTACGGCTTCGCGGAATGGACGCTCGTCATCACTGATTGCTTGCTGGACACGAGGGTACTGCTGTTGAGAGGTGCGCTAACTGGTTCGGTTGTCGCCGAGCCCCGACACGAAAGTGGATATGGACAACATTGAGCAGCATGACGAGATGGGCATCGTGAGCGGTTCTGTCTCGTTGAGATTCGGCCTGCCGGCCGATGGTGGCGGGGTCGACCTTGGGTCGGTCATGGGCGAGCTTCGAGATGCTTCATTGCGTTGCTTTGGAGAGGTCTATGGCTTGCAGGTGCACCACGATTGCCAGGGGACTGGGCCATGCGTCGAGGTCTTCGAGGTGACAGCCAAGTGCGGCACGGTGTTTGTTGAAGCAGGGGCGACGCCCGACGTTGTCGTGGTCTCGGCAGAAACTGCAGTGCTCGACCAAGGCGAGCCAACGTCGCGAGCCGACGCTCGAGCTGTCGTTCGTGAATTGTTGGAAACGACGCTTCGTTTTCTGTCGAGCCCGGAACGCAGACGACGCGAACAACGCGATGTCCTCCACGTCGGTGAGCGAACTGCGACTGAACGTGCTGATGCATTGTTCTGCCAAATCTCTCGAGGGGCAGACCGAGCCAGAGAATTGAGGTTGATCGTTCGGTGTACGGATCTGACGACGCTCGAAGGTGATGACACAGCCGGTCGGGTCAGAGTGCTCTGTGCGGAGGCTCGCCGGCCGGACCCCTTCGATGCCACTGTGGGGCCGACAGCTGCGGTTTGTGTGTATCCGGCGCACGTCGCACTGGCAGCTGAACTCACGAAGCATTCGTCCGTCAAAGTCGCCAGTGTTGCTGGCGGATTCCCCGCAGGACTATCGGATCTCGAAGTCCGCCTCGCTGATATTCGACATGCAGTCGCAGCCGGAGCGGATGAGGTCGACATCGTCCTGAACCGGTCACTTTTCTTGGATGGTCGCACCGATGCAGTGACCGCTGAGCTCGTTGCGTCTCGCGAGGCGGCGGCAGGAGCCCACCTCAAGGTCATTCTCGAAGTTGGGGAGCTCGGCTCGCTTCAGTCGGTTGCTGATGCATCGAGACTCGCGATCGCGGCAGGTGCTGACACCATCAAGACTTCGACGGGCAAGACGAAGGTGAATGCATCTCCAGACACGGTGTTCACGATGGCTGAAGTCATCGCCGAGCACTACCAGCTGACCGGCAAACGTGTCGGTATCAAGATCGCCGGTGGTGTTCGCACCGCTGACGATGCCCTCGGATACGTGGCGATCGTGCGTTCGGTGTTGGGGCCGGACTGGCTGTCGCCGGCTCTCCTTCGATTCGGGGCCTCGAGTTTGGTCAGCAACGTCGTGGAGGACCTCGCCACGGTCGATGCCGCGGTCCAGCTGCCGAACAACGAGGGCGCCCCCTTGGGGACGCCCTCGCTCAGTTCGCAGAATTCAATAGCCAGCTCACCTTGACCGCTGAGCAGTGATCACCGAGTGATCAGTCAGCTCCAGATGAGTCGACGCCAAATCAGACGGTGCGACCCAAGAAGGCAGCGAGCTGATCAGCGTTGCATCCGCCATCTGCGCACTGTTGCTCGGCTCCGAACGGAGCGGCACCGTCGTCGCCGCGGAATGCGTCAGGGATGCTTTGCTTGGCCTGAGCGAGAATGCCTGCGGCGAGTTCAGGGGCGATATCGGTGCTCTGATTGGTCGCCTTGGCCAGGTCCCAGCCGTGTTGGAAGGTGTCGGTCATGGCAAGACCCATGACCGCTGCGCCCGGCATCTCGCCAAACGGCATCTTGACCATTTGTTCGAGCGCACCGTCCGCGCTGAATGCTTCGAGAGCTGCTGCGGTAGCAGCGTCGTAGGAAGCAAGGAAGTCGCCTGCTGACCAGTCGGGCTGATCTTCGGACGGAGCCTCACCCTTGAGTCCGGCAGCGAAGAAGTTCTGGGCGCCGATGACATGGTTGATGAGTTCGCCCACGTTCCACGAGGCGCACGGGGTTTGCTGGGCGAGTTGATCAGCGGAAACCTCGGCGAGGACGCCTCGGGTTGCTGCGATGACTTGCTGAAGGGGTTGTGTGCTCATTGTTGTTCGCCGTCCGTTCGGGATCAGATCGTTGACTATCGAATTGGAACGTAGCACCGCGTCACGCAGATTCTGCGTCGAGCCATCAGACTGCGGAAACGAGCGGGGCTAGTTGGTCGCTGCGTCCGTTTTGCGTTGCCGAATTCGTGACATGGCAAGCACCGCAAGGCCCACGATGGTGACCGCGATGCCAATCAACAACGGACGTGGGCCTGGCTGGATAGAGGCAACGGCAGCTGCCTCAGCATCGGCATCTCGTTCCACGGGTATGGGGTTTCCGAAGATCTCGTCGAGATCTGCCTCGGCACCTTCGCCATCGGCAATGACGATCGAACCATCGGTTGTCACGAGTCGGACGGTGCGAGTCCCGGTTGCCGGCCCATTGAGGGAGCCACATTCGTCGGCATCCGAGGGTTCGTGAGTAGCGATGGGGTTCGGCGAGTCTGGGTCTCCCCATGTGTGGGTGAGTACGGAGACCGAGCCCCGAGTCTGCTTCTCGGTGGCATCGACGTGGTCGATCGTGTCCCGAGCGTACGCGCCGGTGATCTCGGGCATCGGTTGTCCGCTGTACTCCGAGTACGCGATTGCGAGCTGCCCATTCGGATCGTTGAGATCAGCAGCCGATGATCGGAGCTCCTCGACGGTGGTCTCGTAGGGAAGCCACAGGCTGCATGCCGAAGTGGGCGTGGTGGCGATCGTGATCGTGGTGGCAATTGCGCCGAGCACGAACAAGGCGAATCGGGTGAGCCGCGCGCGCTTCATCGCTCCATGACGTTTCGGGAACGCTCCTGACCCAGCAGCACGGTCATGACGCAGCAGCTTGTGTTGGATGCATCGAGCGTTCATAGAAGTCGATCAAGCGGTCAGCGGCATGTTGGGGAACCGACTCTTCAATGGTGGGCCGCAGCTTGCGGAGATCGGCGAGCAGTTGCGATCGACGATCAACTTCACGCAGGTTGTGACGATGATGATCACGCACGCCGTTGTTTGAGTATCGGCCGACTCTGTTGTCAAACAGATCGAGCGCGGTCTCGACGAGACCCGGCCACTCGACGACGCAGCGGACGTGGGCCAGGAGTTCGCGTCCTGCTCGTTCGACGTTTGTTGGCATTCGTCCCGTGTTGTCGCTTGCGAGCTCGTTGACGAACAACAATCGCACCGCTTCGCTTGCCGCCGACCGGACCTGTGGGCTCGAGTCGAGCGCTCGCTGAGCCAGCATCCGGGTGACGCCCGGCAGGACCTTGGAGGATGCTCCAGAATCGGTTGGGGCAGGGTCGGTTTTGGCAGCCTCGACGAGCGCAGCGGTTGCGAGGCGGACAGCTTCCTGACGGATGTAGCCGTTGGGGTGAGAGCCGAGAAGCACCAGCATGCCGGGGGTTGCAGCAACGGCGTCCTCCGCCGCGGCGACCGCAAGATCAGCCCACGGATTGTTCGCGAGCTGGCGTTGGCGCACGCGATGGTCAACTCGTCGAGAGATGCCGTGTTCGAGGAGTCGATCGACTCGGGCCACCGTCTCATTGTGGACGGCGTCATCTCCGGCCGGGTTCTCATCAGCTCGAGCCCCGAGAATCTCGATCGCCGCCGCCGTCAGTCGAATCGCTTCACTCTTGGCTCCAGCACCCATCTGTCGATCCTACGGACCCGCTCGGGATTGGTGGACGGAGACGGTCGTTTCTGGTTGTCTCACTCCACCAATCAACAGATAGATCGTGCCGTTCCGCGGGCACCGTCGATCTCTACTCGCCTTCGAACGGCACCGACTCCGAATGCTCGGCGTCGAGCTCGCACGTCCCGTCGAGGCGGCGGAAGTCTGAGGTTTGCCAGAAGGGATCTCGCCACACGATCGTGGTCTCCCAGACCGTGTACTCGGTGTCCGCAGGCTCGGTTACACCACCGTTGGCGTCGAGGGTGTCGACCGCATCGAGCACACACTCCACGAGAACCGCCGTGTTGTCGAAGATGTCGACAGAGATCGGCTGAAGGACAGCGTCTCCTCGAGTTGATCGAGTTGTTGCCTGACTCTCTGAGGCGACGTTCCGAAGTGTCTGCTGAGCCGGCCCGGTCAGATAGAGCACGTAGTCGGGATCTTCAGGATCAGCTTGGTCGGTGTTCAGCGACCGCAGAATGAGATCCCAATAGATGTGGCCGGTGTGGATGACGTTGCGCTCTTCGATGCTCCAGTCGCCGAGATCGACGCTGGACGAGCCACCTGGGCTCACTCGCAACGACGGGTCCGCGGCGAGAGAGTCGCTTGCTGGAGACGTCGCGGTCTCTGTGGTGAGAGCGGTCGGTGCGGGTGATGTCTGTGTCGTCGACGAAGTCGTGCCGTCGTCGCTCGCAGGTGTCGTCGCCGATCCGGGTGAAGAAACAGATGGCACCGTCGTCGCCGCGGTCTCATCAGAGGCGCTGCAACTTGTGAGGCCCAAGAGGGCAATCACCACGACTCGAACGTCTCGACGCATAGTCAACGGTAGGTCGCTCCGGCTCCCAACACCGGATTGGTGGAGCGAGACGGTTGTTTTCGGTCCTCCGGCTCCACCAATCGGAGAGGCGCCGCGAACCAGTTGTGCCCGGGACGGGACTTGAACCCGTACGACCCTTTCGAGTCCGAGGGGTTTAAGCCCTCTGCGTCTGCCAATTCCGCCACCCGGGCGCTCCAACATCGTATGCCGTCCGTCGGCGAGCGCTGAGTACGCTTGCTTGGTGGACGGACCCGAGCCGATGCAGTCTGCGTCGTACGCTGAGATCAATGCGATCACGTTCGTCGTGACCGACATGGCTGCCTCAGTCGGCTTCTATGAAACCCTCGGCTTCGTCGTTGCGTACGGAGGAGCAGAGACCGCGTTCAGCTCGATGCGGATCGGCCAGAACTATGTGAACCTGCAACACACCGGGAAGATGCCGGGTCTCGGCTGGGGGAGGGTCGTCTTCCACGTTCCCGATCCAGATGAGATCTTTCGGATCGCCGCTGAAGCGGGATACCCGGCCGCCACTGAGCCAGCGGATGCGCCCTGGGGCGAGCGGTACTTCCACATCCATGATCCCGATGGACACGAGCTGAGTTTCGCCCGGCGCCTCGATTCACACGAAGCGTGACCGGTCGTTGGTTGGCAGTCCTGTGCGTGGCCTGCGTCACCCTTTCGGCCTGTGTCACTGACGCCGCTGATTCCGATGTTGCCGGTGCTGAGTTGGCAGACGGTTTCACGCTCGGTGTTTTCGCTGAAGGACTCGTCGGCCCAACGCAATTCGAGATGCTCGATGATGATCGTCTGCTGATCGCCGAGATCGGAGACGAAGAAAATGGCGAGCAGGGCAGGGTGTCCGTTCTCGATCTGATGACCCGGGCCGATGAGTCCGGAGGCAACGCGCGATTCGAAGCCACCGTGCTCGTCGACGATCTCGACAAGCCAACCGGTGTAGCGGTCTTCGACAATCGGCTCTGGGTGATGGAGCGCAACCAGCTCTCCGTCGGTTCGCTCGATGGCGGACCGCTCGAGGTGGTGGTGGCAGAGATGCCATTCAACGGTCGCTCACAAGGCACGTTGACGGCGACACCCGATGGGGCGCTGTTGTACAACACGTCTGGCCGGCTCTCGGGCGGCGAACCACAAGAGGGCTCCGGGCTGTTGTTTTCGATCTCCGCGGACGGGGACTCGTCAATCGTGGCTTCGGGTCTCAAACACGGCTACGCCCACACGTTCGACGCAGAAGGCCAACTCTGGGTGACGGAGCTGTCTGACGGAGAGTTCGACGGATCTCCAGCCGAGGACGAGCTCGTTCCGGTGGCGATCGGCGACGATCTCGGCTGGCCGCGATGCGTTGGCGACAACCGGCCGGTGGCCGAGTTCGGTGGCGACGTGGCGGCCTGTGCCTCGATCCCATCTTCTCTGGCAACCTTTGGGCCTCAGGCAACACCGACATCAGTGGTCGTTGCCCCCTGGGACGATTCGGTGCTCGTCGTGGCGCTGTGGGTCCGAGGCTCCGTCGTCGCCGTCGATCGTTCCGGAGCGGTCACAGACCTTGCGAGTGGCCTCGATCGACCACAACATCTCGTCGTCGACGGCTCTCGTGTACTCATCAGTGAATACGGAACAGGCCGTATTCTGGCGCTGGAGTCCGAGAACTAGTTCTTAGACAGATCGTCACGGTGGGCTTCCCAGCCCGGCCAACCCGATTGATGGTGGCAATCACAGGCGCAGGTGAAACCTTCTTCGTCTTCGAGACCAGCCCACCAACCAGGGCACCCCACGTGTCTTGGTGGCTTGCTTCTGCCATCGGGCGTGCTCTGTGGCTGACATCGAGTTCCCCGGATCGATTGATCAGAGAATGCGGCGACAGGCGGCCGGAAGTTCTCCTGATCTCTCCGTGATTCGGTCATGCTCTTTCATCGGCTTGTTGAGCCGTCCGGGCGTATGGGTAGAACTACCTCCAGACCAAGGTGGGCGGTCGATGCGAGCGACTCAACCGAAGTCTTCGGGCCACAGCAGCGTGTCGGTGTGAAATTGACTCCAAGCGAACCAGAACGCCTGATGGCCGCCGGCATCTGTGCCATCGGTGCGGGTGGCTCGCAGTCCGGCTCCTTCGAGTTGAATCGTCAGATCTTCGACCTCGATCGTTCCTCCGGATGCGAGGATCTCGCCCGCGCTGGCGACATGCACGGCAATTGGCGTTCCCGATCCAGTGATCAGCCCGAGTACTTGCTCTTGAGCAGGCAGACGGACATCGACGTCGCCGATCGGGAAGATCGGGCCATTGGCGTCTCGATCTCCCAGCGGGTCATCGGGATAGCTGCGGCCGATGCCGCCGTCTTCGGCCACGATCGTGGTGTTTGGGTGGGCAAGCTTCCAATCGCCCCATGTGCTGGTGATGACCGAGATCTGCTCGAACTGAACACCTGCTTGGAGCAAGGGTCCTGAGGTTGCGTTGCCGAGAAAGGTGTCGACAAAGGATCGGGTGTTGAGCTCGAACATCATCTTGTTCGAGCGGATCAGAAGACCCGACGTCCGGAATACCGGCTGCTCGAATCCTTCGAGCGTGTCCGTGTAATACGCCTGGGCTGAACCGCAAAGCGTGCAGTACGGAACGGCGATTCTACGGCCACCGAGGTCGTCGTTGATCATTTCGTGAACTTCCATGATGTTCTTCGGGTATGCCCGAGCTTCGCCGTCGACGACGACGCCGAACACCACTCGCTCATCAGGGAACCAATCGCCACCGTCGGCATCGGTGACAGCCGGATCGTCCAGAGCCGGTATGCAGCCACGAGAACAGGGGTCGGGGTTTCCGAGTGGTCGTTCATCGATCAACACCCCACCCCAGCTGACGTGGCGCCAGTCGATGTCCGCATCGGCGTCGAAGAGCGGATCCCAGCGACGCTCCACGGTGAGGAAGATCTCGCGCTTGAAGTCGAGATACCCGGGAGGGGCCGGCAGATCCCACGCGATGAGGTGATTCGTCGCCGAGCTCCAGGGGCTGCCGTCATCGATGTCTGCGCCAGTGAGGTCCTCAAATGCGGCGGCCAGCCCAAGACTGGAGGCGTCGCTTCCCTGGAAGAACCGGAGCAAATCGGCCAAGATCCAAGCCAGTCGACCATCGCCACTATCGACGATGGTCTCGATCTCGACGCCAAATCTCCCGCCGAACAGCCCGGAGATCAGACGATTGGTCGCTTCGACGACCTCGGGGTCCAGGTCACCTTCCTGAAAAGCTGGTGCTGGTCCGAAGTCGATCTCCTCGCCTTGCGGGAGAGGGTCGAGGTCTGCGGTGTCCAGAGCTTCAGACGACGTTGCATCGACAGCGTCTGGAGTAACGGCAAGCCCATCGTTGCTCACCTCGTCGCCAGAAGAGCACGCCGAGGCCACCAGGGTGATTGCCGCGATCAGAGGCACTACACGTCGATTCATGGGTTGGTGAACCGTGCTGACGTCCGATCCGTTCCCGAGCCTGGCGACTTCCTTGCTTGTTCATCTGATTTCGCGTTGGCGCATGGTGGCCTCAGTGGCCGATTGGGGGCCGCAGAACCCACGCGGAGTAGGTAGATGGAACGTTGCGCGTTGAGCGATCGCGGGCGACGATGGCACGCTATGTCGAGCAACATCTTCACCAGTCCTCTCCCGGATGTCGAAATTCCGGACGTTCCGCTCACCGAGTACGTGTTCGGCGGCTCTTCTGAATGGGCTGATCGCCCAGCGATGATCGATGGCACTGATGGTCGATCGTTCACCTTTGCTGAGATGGTCGACCGGATTCACCGACTGGCGGGAGGTTTGGCCGCACGCGGATTCGGCCCGGGTGGGACGCTGGCGCTCATGGCGCCGAATATGCCTGAGTACGCATGGGTCTTTCACGCGGCGGGTGTCTGCGGAGCCACGGTCACGACCATCAACCCGACCTACGGTGCTGAAGAGGTTCGTTTCCAGCTGAACGATGCGGGAGCGACGTTGCTCATCACCGTCCCGGATTTCATCGGTGCAGCGACTGAGGCACTCGACGGCAGCCCTGCGGACGAGGTCATCACGATTGGCAGTCCTGAGTTCGAGGCGCTGTTCGCAGATCCTCTCGAGCAAGTGGCGTTGAACCCGGCCGACGATGTGATCGTGTTGCCCTACTCCTCGGGCACGACCGGTCTGCCGAAGGGTGTGATGCTCACCCATCGAAATCTGGTGGCAAACCTCGCCCAGTCAAAGCCGATGATGCAGTACGGCGACAATGAGGTCGCGTTGGCCGTGCTCCCGTTCTTCCACATCTACGGCATGCAGGTCTTGATGAATGGTCTGCTGGCCGAAGGCATCACGGTGGTGACCATGCCTCGATTCGAGCTCGAAAAGGGGCTCGAATTGATGCAGGAGCACGCCGTGACCCGGTTCTTCGCTGTTCCCCCGATCGTTCTTGGGTTGGCGAAGCACCCTGCTGTCGAGAACTATGACCTCTCCAGCCTGCGATCGATCTTCTCCGGTGCTGCACCGCTCGGTGGAGAACTTGGTGAGGAGGCGTCGAACCGCGTTGGTTGTCCGATCGTCCAGGGCTATGGCATGACCGAGCTCAGCCCGATCAGCCACGCCACGGTCGGGGATCAGTACAAGTCCGGCTCCAACGGATTCGCCGCGCCGAACACCGAAGTGCGAGTGATCGACGACGAGGGCAACGATTTGGGAGTTGGCGAAGCTGGCGAGCTATTGATTCGTGGCCCGCAGGTCATGAAGGGCTATCTCAACAACGCTGACGCCACCGCAGAGACGATCGACGATGATGGTTGGCTGCACACTGGCGACGTAGCCGTGGTCGATGACGAAGACCACATGTTCATCGTCGATCGTGTCAAAGAGCTCATCAAATTCAAGGGTTTCCAGGTTGCGCCAGCGGAACTCGAAGCGCTCATCGTGCAACACCCAGCAGTGGCCGACGTTGCAGTGATCGGGATCCCGGAGATCGAGGCAGGTGAGCTGCCGAAGGCATTCGTTGTCTTGAAGCCAGGGGTGGAAGCCACCGCCGAGGAGCTCCAAGCGTTCGTCAAGGCAGAGGTTGCGAGCTACAAGCAGATCAGACTCGTCGAGTTCGTCGAGGAGATCCCGAAGTCGGCATCCGGCAAAATTCTTCGCCGGTTCCTGCGCGACCAGAGCTCGGACTGAATCCGTCGGGAGCAACCCATGAAGACAATCGTCATAGGCGCTGGTACCGCAGGGTGCCTGGTCGCCCGACGGCTGTCTGATGCGGGCGATGATGTCGTTCTGATCGAGGCGGGTAGCGGGGAACCGTTCCCGCCATCGATCAGGACACCAAACTGGCTCGGTGCGCAGAGTGAGCCTGGCTGGCACTGGCCAAAGCTCACCGCAACACGAACCTCCGCAAGCTTGCCGACTCCGTATCTCCGGGGACGCGGTCTCGGCGGGAGCTCTTCAATCAACGGAATGCTGACGACGTTTGGTCCGATTGCGGACTACGAGGCCTGGCCGATCTCGGGCGTCCGCGCCGCGATCGAGCGGGTGAGCAACGACAACCCCACGGTCCGCATCGAACCCGGGGCGTTTTCGACGATGGTCTGCGAACGACTCGACGACGCAGGCTGGTCCGTTGGCCCGGCGCCGCTCGCCCTCTCTGAGTCATCGTCCGGATTGGTTCGACGCTCGAGTACTCGCTATCTCGAAGGGGCTCCAAGCATTGAGGTCCTGCCGAATGTCGAAGTGGATCGGCTGATCCTTGGCCCCGCCGGGGTGCAAGAGGTCGAGTTCGCGTCTGGTGAGCGCTGCGACGGTGACCGGGTTGTCCTTTGCGCAGGAGCCATTGCAACGCCGGTGTTGCTGCTCAACTCGGGAATTCGTTCTGATGAGATCGGTCGCGGCGCCGCAGACCACCCATCAATCGCCGTGACCTACTCGCTGGACGGTGGTGCTGTTGCCTCCGGCCCCGCTCACGGAGCACCCCCGATCAGCATGGTGGCCGAGCGTGAAGGCGTGCAGGTGCTCGTGATGGACCACATCGGGACCCGGGTCGACGATCAAGGCCTCGGCGTCATCACCATCGCCCTGCTCGACCCAGACTCCTCAGGGTCGATAGGGATCGATCGGCAAGGCCAGCCCCTCGTCGATCTCAACATGCTCTCGGCCGGAGACGACCGGCGTCGCCTTGTTGGCGTATGCCGAGAGGTGATCGGCCTCGTCGAGGACGTCCCTCACGTTCGTTGCCTCGAACCGATTCCCGACGGTGCCACGGAGGCGTCCGAGTGGGTCGATGCTCACCTCGGTCCATATTCCCACGTCGCATCGAGCTGTGGGCTTGGTCGGGCTCTCGATAGTGCGGGAAACGTCCATGGTGTTGCTGGTTTGAGGGTCATCGACAGTTCGGCGTTGCCCCACCTTCCGCGGACGAATCCGATGCTCCCGACGCTTGTTCTGGCCGAAGCGCTGGCGGGTGTCGCATGCGAGCCCAACGACAGGCCATCATCAGGGCCGTGACGAATTCTCCGCCGATTACCATCGTGGCCATTCATGGAAACGGCGGTGGTGGGTTCCGGTGGGATCGAATACCGCAGCCGGTTGCGGCAGGTGTGGTTCTTCGGGGGCCGTCGCTGCCGGGCTTCAGCGGCCGCCCTCTGCCTGCGGGCAAGACCACGATGACGACGTTCACCGATGCGGTGATCGAGGAACTCGAGAGTGTTCAGAGTCCGCGGATTCTCTTGGGACACGGCATCGGCGGGGCGATCACGATTGACGTCGTCGCTCAGCGTCCTGATCTGGTTGACGGCTTGATTCTTCACGCCCCTGTCGCGGCCAACCT
This sequence comes from uncultured Acidimicrobiales bacterium, assembly GCA_937930695.1. Taxonomy (GTDB): domain Bacteria; phylum Actinomycetota; class Acidimicrobiia; order Acidimicrobiales; family SZUA-35; genus CALEWY01. The sequence goes on from CALHCB010000055.1 coordinate 63,243, forward strand.
GGAGAGTCGTTTGTTCCCGAAGGTCATGCAATCAATGTTCATTCGACGCGCTGCGAAGCGAATCATCAGCTCGTGGCCGATGCGCAAGGTGGCGAGTCGCCTGATCTTTGCGAAGGCGCCCCAGCCATACGTCGAGCGTTTTCTGGCTGAGTATCGCCGAGCCGATGCCTTCGAAGTGATGTTCGATTTGCTCACGGCGGGGTGGTACGAAAGCTTGCCAGTGTTGACGGTTCCCTCAGTCGTTCTCTGGGGTGAGAAGGATCGGGTGCTCCAAGTTGAACAAGCCGAGGCCGTGGAGAAGAAGCTGGCCGATGTGTCACGACACATCGAGCCGTCCTGGGGCCACTATCCGATGATCGAGCAGCCTGAGGACTATGCGCGAGCATTGGCCGTCGTCGCACGGGACTTGATCGACAGGTGACCACATACCTTCTCGGCTCGGGCGCGGTGGTCGCCAGCGGAGCCGGAGCGAAAGCTGCCAATCTCGATCGAGCGATGGCCGCCGGAATGCACGTTCCTGCAGGATTCGTCGTGCCCGATGCGGTCGAGATCGCTGGACTCAGTGCGCGCCTCACGGGGCTTGGCCCGGTTGTTGCTGTTCGGTCGGCGTTCTCGGCCGAAGACGGAAACAACTCTGCGATGGCAGGCAGGTTCGACACCGAGCTCGGAATTCCGGCCAACGAGACCGACGTAGCCGCCGCCGTCGAACGAGTGCGCGTATCAGGCGAGGCCGTGCCTTCTGCCCGCCGCGACGTCTTGGTGATGGAGATGGTCGCGGCCGAGCGAGCGGGTGTGCTGTTTACCGAGCAGCAATTCGAAGATGACTTGGTCAATGTGGTGTCCGGTCTTGCCGAGTCGCTTGTGTCTGGCACCGAGGCAGGCGACGAGCTGCGACTGGCCAAACTGCGTTGGAAGGAACGACCGGCGAGCGATCTCCCGCCATGGCAGCGCCGACTCGCGGAGCTCATGCGGGATGTGCGCAAAGAGTTCGGCGAAGGGGAATGGGATATCGAGTGGGCCGATGACGGTCAGGTGTGCTGGCTTGTGCAGATCCGGCCGATCACGGCTGCTCCTCGGCGCAACGAGACGTTCACGATCGCCAATCACAAAGAGATCCTGCCCGAGCTCCCGTCGGTCTTCATGGCGTCAGTCGTGGAGTCATCGTCACACGATCTGATGAGCTTCTACCGAGACATCGATCCAGACCTGCCGGTCGACCGCCCATTCATCGAGTCCTTCGCCGGGCGCCCCTACATCAACCTGTCGCAGCTCACAGATCTTCTTCGACGAATTGGCTTGCCCACCAGCCTGCTCGCCGACTCGCTCGGGGGAGAGCCTGAATTGCTGGTGGGAATCAATCCGCTCCGACTTGTTCGTTCTGGCCCGACGCTCATCAAGCTCGGCCTGGCTCAGTTGGGCTCCGCCAAGGCGGCCCGCATCGCTGAAGCCGATATCGCGGAGGCCGCGACCGGCCCGTTTGCCGACTTTGCTTCGACAATCGACGCGCTTCGCTACTGCTATGTCGAACTCGTGACACAGATGTCCTCGTTGGCGACGGCCATGACGGGACCAGTCGCGGTTCTGCGTTCCTTGGGAACGCTCGAAGGACACTTGTCATCCCAGCGAACCCCGGGAACGCGGATGCTCGACGAGTTGGCGCCGATGGCCGAACTTGCTCGGCGAGATGCCGGGGTGCGAGCCGAACTCGAGGCGGGACGGCTCCCGACCGATCCCGCCTTCCATAAGTTGTGGGATCGGTGGTTGGCCGATCACGGACACCGAGGCGTGTTCGAAAGCGATGTTGCTCGGCCTCGCTTCTCAGAACTGCCGGCACCGATCATCGCATCGATCCTGACGTACACGGATCGTACGACGCCCGGAGCGGGCCGTCGTTCGGTTCGGCTCATCGCCACAGCTCCGATCTGGTTCTTTGCCCGTCGACCGATGGCAGCCCGCGAACAGATTCGTTGGTCAGCGATGCGTTCGTTCGGTGTGCTCCGGTCTCGGCTTCTCGAGTTGGCCAACGATGCAGTTGCCGACGGGCGGCTCTCTGAAGCCGATGCTGTTTGGGATCTGACGATCGAGGAGCTCATCAGCCTTGATAGAGGCGGTGTCATGAGCGCAGGCGAACTCGCCGAGCGGCGGCAACTCATTGCCGAACGCGCGGAGATGAGGCTTCCCGATCTTGTCCGCCGGTTTGATGACCTCGCCGTACTGACGGGGCTTCGAGATGCGAACAACGAGAGCTCGTTCACCGGTGTTTCGCTTACGAGCGGCACGGTGACCGGCGTCGCGTTGCGGGCGGGCGAACCGCCGACCGGGCTCCCTGAGGGTTTCAACAAGGAGACAACAATCCTTGTGGCGCGAAGCGTGGACGCTGGCTGGGTGCCTTCGTTCAGTCAGGTCGCGGGAGTTGCTGTGGAGATCGGTGGGGATCTTTCCCACGGATCGATCATCCTGCGCGAGCTGGGCATCCCGGCGATTACCAACATCGGTGCCATCGGTTCGTCCATCAACACTGGTGATGCTGTTGTGCTCGATGCTGGCGCCGGTCGACTCGAACTCACAGAAGAAGATGCGGATGCCTGAAGGTCACGTTCTCCATCGAGCAGCTCGATTGCAGGGAAAGAGATTCAATGGGCATGCATTGTCGGTTTCCTCGCCACAAGGCCGGTTCTCCGACGAAGCAAAGCAGCTCGACGGTCAGACACTCGAGACCATCTTTGCCAAAGGCAAGCACATCTTCTATCGCTTCGAGTCAGACGACACGATGCATGTCCACCTCGGCTTGTTCGGAAAGTATCGGCTGAACAAGCCGCCCTTTCCGGAGCCTTCACCGAACTGTCGCGTGCTGATGGAGACAGACGAGAACCAGCTGCACCTGGCGGGCCCGAACCAATGTCGCATCCTCGATGCTGGAGAAGTCGATGACGTGCTGGCGCGGCTTGGGCCGGATCCGATCATCAATGCCTCGGGTGACCGGGAAGAATTCATCAGCCGAATGCACAAGAAGAAGGTGCCGGTCGGTCGGGCGCTTATGGACCAAAACCTCATGGCAGGTGTCGGCAACGTCTATCGGTCAGAACTGCTGTTCCAGATCGGCGTCCACCCGTGGCGCAAGGCCAACGAGTTGGATCCCGAGACGCTCGGCGAACTTTGGGATCAGTCGGTTGCCGAACTGAAGGCGGGGGAACGGGTGGGCAAGATCGTCACTGTCGAGCCGAGCGACGTCGGCGCACAGAAGCGTTCAGAGCTCACCAAGACCGAGTCGCTCTATGCGTACAAACGCCACGGTGACCCGTGCCGTCGTTGCGAAACGCTGATCCGCCACGCTGACATCGATGGCCGCAACGCCTGGTGGTGCCCCACGTGCCAACCCAAATAGCCCGCCTCTCCTCCGATCGGTGGAGTGAGAGCACCAAACACGACCGTTTCCCTCCACCAATCCGAGGGCTTGTCAGATTGGTGGAGTGAGAGCACCAAACACGACCGTTTGCCTCCACCAATCTTGGGAGGGGTGGGGCTAGGTGCCGGAGCGGAGGGCGGAGATGGGTTCGGTGGCAGATGCTTTCCAGGCGGGGTAGGTCCCCGCGATGAGACCGATGATGGCGCCAAGAATGGGAGCCCCGAACGGGAGCCAGGAGTCGAGCACGGGAGTCCACGACTTGGTGGCCGAGACTGCGACGACGGTGAGGATGCCGACGCTGGTGCCAATCAATCCGGCGAGCGCTCCAAGGGCACCAGATTCGAAGAGAAACTGCGCTGCGATGTGGCGTCGAGTAGCTCCAAGGGCTCGCCGAAGTCCGATCTCGCCGGTTCGTTCCAGCACACTGACGAGCGTGACGTTGGCAATACCGATGGCTCCCACGAGCAACGAGACGCCTCCGAGAATCAAGAACAACGAGTTGAGATCGCCTTGGACACCTGATCGCACGCCTCGCGGCGAGGACGGCAGCCCGACTTTCAGCTGGTCGGGGGAGTCCGGGGCAAGAGCGAGCGCTGCCTGGGTGCCGATGAGGTCGGCTGCACCGATTTCGACTTCGATGTGCACCTCAGCAGGTGCGAACAACGAGAGTCGCTCCCGGGCGTAGCCGTCAACCACCATGATCGCGTTGAGCATGTCCGGCTCACGTTCGACGTCTCGCAAGATCCCAATCACTGCGAACGAGTCGTCGCCAATGAAGATGGCCGGGCTGTTGTCGACTCGAGTGATGTTGAGACGACGGGCTGCGCCTGGCCCGAGGACAACGACGTTGTCGCCCCGCTCGTTGTGGCCATCGTCGAAGACCCGTCCTGTCTCGATCGTTGCTCGCACTGCATCAAAGATGCCGGGACTCACGGATAAGACGGGAATCTGAAACTCGTTCTGACCGAGGGGGTCCACAACCGGAACTGAGCGGACGAGCCCATCGACCCCAACCTCGGACTTCGTCCCTGCTGCGGCGACGCCGTTCAAGCGTCGAAGCCGATCACCTGCATCGAACGGGATGACGCTGACCTGGCGATTGTTCCGACCCTGTTGGCGATCCTGAGGCTCGACGAGAACTCGAGTTGCCTCGAGCTCGTTGAACCGTGACACGACCTGATTGCCTGCGGTCTTGGCCAGGCCGAGCGTGGCGACAAGCGCGGCGACGCCGAGAATCGTGCCAAGGGCGGTGAGAAGCGTGCGTGCCGGACGTGCTGTGAGCGCGACGGTCGCCTCGCTCAGGAGATCTCGAACCGAGAAGTGAGAGCGGACGATGTCGTTCCTGCTCCCCAGTCTTGGTTCGGGCGCTGGCTGCGCCGTCTCCAGGTCGATCATCGAAAGACCTCGGTGAGGGTGCCGTCGTTGATTCGCACCTTGCGCTCTGCTCGCTCCGAAACATCTTCGTCGTGGGTGATCACCGCGAGCGTGAGACCCGAGTGATGAAGATCGTCGAAGAGGTCAAGGATCTGTGCACTGGTAACCGAGTCAAGGTTGCCGGTGGGCTCATCTGCAAGCAGCAAGCTGGGCTCGCCGACCAGTGCTCGGGCAACCGCGACTCGCTGACGTTCACCACCAGACAGGGTCGTCGGATAGGCATCGAGTCGATGGCCGAGGCCGACTTGTCGGAGCGCGTCCTCTGCCCGCTTTCGTCGTGTACTGCGAGTCCCAGGCCGGTACACCTCGGCCAGCATGACGTTTTCGACCGTCGTTCGGTGCCCGAGAAGATGGAACGACTGGAAAACGAATCCGATACGACTCGACCGCAATCCCGCTCGATCGCTTTCGGTCAGATCTCTCGTATCGATGCCGTCCAACCGATACACGCCGTGCGTCGGTTCGTCGAGGAGTCCGAGAAGGTGGAGCAGCGTCGACTTGCCAGAGCCAGACGGACCGATGATTGCGACATAGTCGCCGCGCTGAATGGCCAGACTGGCGCCATCGAGCGCCCGCACGGGTGGGTTCCCTGGGAACTCCCTTGACACCTCATCGAGCTCAACGACGATGTCGGCTGTCGAATTCGAAGGTGGGGGAGGACCACTATCGGCAATGCTCGCCGTCACCCGTCCTCTTCTTCCTCGACAGGCTCGGCTTCTGAGTCCTCAGTTTCCGCCTCGGGTTCGTTGTTGGATGAGCCAGCTGGCGTGTTGCGGCCGACGACGACTCGATCGCCGGCTTCGAGGTCACCGTCGACCGGGCTGATTTCGACCAAGCCGAGCGCTCGAGCGTTGAGTCCGGGGACAACCGTGACCGTCTCGACGGTCCCGTCGGCTCGTTCGACTTCCACACGAGAGGAACCATCCGCACCCGCAGACAACGCCGCGAGCGGAACCGCAAGGACGTCGCCCTCGGTCGACGCGAACGGAATCGTGACTCGGAGATTCTGGTTGATCGCGTCCTCAGGGAGTTCGCCAACTGGTTCGAGCCGGACCCGATAGCGGTCGGCCGCGACGTCTGTGCCGCCCGGATTGTCCGCAATGAAGCTCACGACAGCGGGGACGCTGATGCCAAGGTCGTCGTCCTCCATGATTGCTTCGACTCCTTCGCTGAGAAGACTGCGATCCGTGGCGGACACTGTTGAGGTGATCTTCAAACCTGATCCGGTCACGGTCATGACGGGGCCCTGTGGGATGTCGCCGATGTCGGCACGTATGGCCTGGACTTCGCTTGGCAAGCTGGGCAGGAAGATTAGTTCGGAAGCTGGGAAGACAATGCCGGTCTCGGCCTCCAGGCGGGCGAGCGTTTCTTCAGACTCACGCAACGACTCCCGGGCAGAGGTCACGAAATCGCCGCCGTCGCTCTCGTTCGCCTGAGAGATTTGCTCGGTGCGAGATGCTTTGGCGACCTCGAGATCTGTCTCTGCGTTCCGAACGAAAGAATCTTGATCTCGCTTGATCTGCATCTCGGTTGCCGAGGCAATTTCTTCGGCGGTCGTTGCTTCGGTCAGTGCAACGCTGGCTTCGTCGCGCTCAGTGGTGAGCACGGTCAGCTCTGCTGGGGTCGGAGCGACGCCGGTGTCTGGATGTGTTCCTGCCTCGGCTTGTGTGAGTCGTTCGACGGCCAAATCCTTGGCGACCTGTGCGGCGGTGAGTGCCGTGCGGGCCGCCCCGGTGATCTCCCACGCATCTGCAACTTCGGTATCGCGCGTCTCCTTGGCCAACGTGAGTGCCTCTTCAGCGTTGGTCACTTGGCGATCGAGTTCGAGTCGTTGCGACTGGGGGAGTCCTGCTGAGGTGGCATTGTCCTCCGCGGTTTGCAGCGAGTTCCGGGCATCACGGACGGCGCCTCTGGCTTGCTCGACTCGGTCGAGTTCGTCGGCGGTTGGTTCGTCCGAGGAGTACCCGGCTCGCCGATAGAGCTCGCCGACGGCCGACTCGGTTGCGGTGTCGTAGATGCCATCGACGACGCCGGGATCAAGGCCGAGCCTGACCAGACTTTCTTCGAGCTGGCGAACGTCTGGCCCTTCAAGGGTGGGGGTCAACGATCGGAAGACAGGAAGATCGCCTTGGAGGACGATGACTGGTCGACCGGCGACCTCAACGACAACGTCGCCCTCGGCGAGTTCGTCGCCGATGACCTTCGGAAGACGAGTCACGATGGCAACCCCATCTGCCGAACCGGAAATGGAGATGTCGGTCGATTCACTGAACTCGACCTGCCCCCGGATCACCACATTCGACGACAACGATCGCTGTTCGACTGGGACCGTGATGAGTGATGCTTCCGGGGGTTGTGCCTCCGCTGCGATGTCAGCGGGAGACTTGATGCGTTGGCCAGCGAACCAGCCGAGGCCTGCGGCGAGGACGGCGACAACCGCCACCAACGCCAGAATGACCCTCCTACTCATGGACTAGCCCTCCGCAGGAGCTTCGAAGCCAGACAAGCGGTCGGCGTTGTTCGCGAGGAATTCCTCTTCGTACTCCACACGGATCTCCGAGAACAGAACCTCCATTTGGAGGTTGCTTCCGTCGCAATCCCAGACCGCAACCGCAAGCTCGATTTCCTCTGTCTGCAACTCACCGAGAGCGATCTTGTCTTCCTCGGTGAGCTCGACGCTGTACTGCGTCTCGAAGAACTCGTCGATTTCTTCCTCACTCATCGTGGAAGGGTCAAGGCCCGCCGCTTCAAAGGGATCCTGGCTGTAGTCGGGGCCGATGCCGGAGAGCTTGCTCTCGTACTCTTGGTACAAGTCCTCCATATCACCGGAGTACTCGAGGCCGTCTTCCGCCAGGCAATCTGAGACCTTGGTGAGATGCTCAGCGACTCGCGGGTCTGCTTCGAGTCGTTCGTACAGGTCATCGAGTTCGTCGCCGAACTCCTCGTAGAACTTGGCTTCCGGCGAGTTTCCGAACACGCCGTCTTCGCCCTCCCACGCCTTGGCTTGGCAGCCTGTGGGCTGGTAGTTCTCGTACGCCTCGTTCCACTCTTCTTCTGTTGCGTCGGGACCAAGGTCGGGCTCGTCGCCATAGAGGGCTTCGTAATACGCGTCTTGTTCATTCGGTGAGAGTGAGTCGAGGTAGTCCTGGTTTGGATCGACGAACTCGCCGGACTCTTCTTCGAACGCAGAGTCGTCATAGCCAATGAGATCTGGCCCGACCTCACTTTGGGAGAAGCGTTGTGTGGTGATCCCGAATCCGTACTTCTCGGTCCATGCACGGCTCCCCCAGGGAAGATCTTCGTTGTCGAAACCAAAGCTGGTGAACTGGGTCTGGTCGACGGGTGTGTATTCGAATCCTTCTTCGCGCATGCACTGGGCAATGACTTCTTCCGCCTCGGTGGCCTGGGCCGCGAACTCGGCTTCAGCGTCGTCGCTCTGGAAGTCGGTGTCGACCCCGAGGAAGTCCATGATCGGCGAGGTGTACTCGATGTCCTCGAAGGACTGCGGACCATCTTCGGATGCTGCTTCGGTTGTTTCGCCGTCGGTGCCGCACGCAGTGGCGACAAGTGAGAAAGCAAAAACTCCTGTGAGCCAACGCTTCATGGCTCTCCTCCTGAGTAGTAGGTCGTAACTGCAAGACGCTTCGGGTTCCAGATCGGTTCCCGTTTCGACGAACTTTCTTTGCTGGTTGTCCAACGGACAATAGGCAGCTCGTTGATGGATCCGCCATAGAGATCGGCAAACGAGCGGATCCGAGCGGTTCTGTTGTCGAACCGGAGCTCGACTAGTGAGAGTGGCTCGGAGGGAGAAGAGCGTGAACAGCCGCCAGGGTGTCGACAGTTTGGGGATCTCGGTCCGGTCGGTAGCCCCGAATTCGGGCGAACCGGAGGGCGACGCCCCCGGGATAGCGAGAAGATACTTGGGCACCGTCGAGCGCAACTTCGACAACGAGTTCGTGACGGGCGTACACCGTGTGGCCGGTCGAGCTCTCGCCGGTTTTGCGTTCGAGAATCGCTTCGGTCTGCCACCGCAGAAGCTCATCAGTGAGACCCTTGAAGGTCTTGCCGACCATGACGAAATCTTCTGAATCGGGATCTCTTGCTCCGAGATGGAGATTCGAGAGCCACCCTTGCCTCCGGCCGTGTCCCCACTCCGCGGCCAGCACAACCAGGTCAAGTGTGTGAACCGGTTTGACCTTCCGCCACGACTTCCCTCGTCGGCCAGCCTCGTAGGTGCCATCGATTGCCTTCACCATCACCCCTTCGTGATGGTTGGCGAGTGCCGTCTCGAGTTGGTTCGACGCGGCACGTGGCTCGTCTGTCCGGATTGCGGGAATGGCGTGAGCACCCACCAGTTCCTCGAGAATGGGTCGGCGGACGGAGAGGGGCTCGTCGATCAGGCTCGTGCCGTCGAGCTCCATCACATCAAAGAAGAACGGCTGCATGGAAAACGCAGTGTTGCTATCGCGCGTCGAGTCCGACTCTACGGAGAGACGATCGTTGTCCCGTCCGAGTTCACTCATGGTGTCTTGGAAGGCCAGCGGCGTCTTGTCAGCGAGAAAGCCGAGCACCTCGCCATCGAGCACGGTGCTGGAGCACGGCAAGTCGGCCACAATGGCAACGACCGCTGGAAGTCGATCGGTGACATCGTTGAGATTGCGGGTGTAGATCCGAATGTCCGTTGCCGTGCGGTGAACCTGGATTCGAGCGCCATCGAGCTTCCATTCCACCGATGCCAGCCCGGTTTGCTCGAGCGCGTCGCCAACGTCTGCTGCTGTTGAGGCCAACATCGGGAGAATCGGTCGACCTGCGATGAGGGTGACGGCCTCGAGTCCTTCGATGCCGTCGGAAAGGGCGATCACTGCGGCATGGCCGAGATCACCGCTGAGCATTGCGGCTCGGCGGACGGGTGCGATTTTGAGGCCTGCGGCCTTGGCCACCGCATCGGTGACCACGCCACTGAGTGCTCCTTGGCGAAGATCGCCGATGAGAACCTGACGAATGAAGTGCTGTTCTTGAGCCGTTGCCCGCCGCAACAACCCGGAGATGATCTTGGCTCTGTGACCTTCTGACCCCGGGCCAACCGTCGCAGCGATGAGGTCGATGGCCCGATCGAGATCAAGAACGTTGAGTTCTGGATCTCCGGGATTCGGCTCCACGTCAACATTGTCGACCATCGCCCAGCCAACACCGACCCGTCCCTGGCGAGCCGCACCAGTAAGAAAACCGATGGCAGCCTCGATCTCTGAGCGACCGAGGTCGGCGATGACCGAGGCCAACAGTTCACTTTTGAGCTTGCGGCTCGATGTGGCGCCCACGGCGTTCGATGTCTCGGCAAGGCGGACCAGAAGCACGACGTAAGCCTAGATCTCACTCGATTGCCCAGCGTCAACTCGAAGACCTTCGGGGCTCTGACCTAACGTCCCGGAATGAAATTCGGACTTCGATATTGCAACATCGGCCCATTGTCCCAGCGTGAACCCGCTCTCGAACTCGCCCAGTTCGCTGAAGAAGCCGGATTCGAATCCCTCTGGAGCATTGAGCACGTCGTTATTCCTGCGGGCTATCAAAGTGC